>JANYKF010000189.1 GCA_025361665.1 Clostridiaceae bacterium | reverse complement strand
GCCCTTCCAGCGGAGAGATCACGCCGTTCAGGACATGGTAAAGGCCCTTGTACTCCCGCATGCGTTCCATGGCCACCACGTCCCGCGGGTTTTCCACAACGCAGAGTGTGCTTCTGTCGCGCTTTTCAGCCGTGCAGATGCGACAGGGATCCGCATCCGTGATGTTGCCGCACACGGAACAGC
This sequence comes from Clostridiaceae bacterium, assembly GCA_025361665.1. Lineage (GTDB taxonomy): Bacteria > Bacillota > Clostridia > DSM-8532 > DSM-8532 > JAEWSN01. The sequence continues at coordinate 4,975 of JANYKF010000189.1, read as the reverse complement.
GCATCGTCTTTCTCCGCGCGTCCACTAGGGCCCGCGCAAACGCCTCCACTTTCGCATCCGGCTGGTTGAGGATATGGAAGGCAAGCCGTTGCGCCGTCTATCTGTCGCGGCTCATCAAACCCCTCGGGGTGAAAGCCACGCGCATCGCCTATGGCATTTCCGTGGGCGGGGATCTGGAATATGCCGATGAAGTCACCTTGGCGAAATCCATCGAAGGCCGACGGGAAATGTAAGTGAAAGAAAGATTGAAGCGCAATCAGGTTTTCGAACACACAAAGGAGAAAGCATCATGAAGGTTCGCAAAGCGATCATCCCCGCCGCAGGGCTGGGAACACGGTTTCTTCCGGCCACGAAGGCCCAGCCGAAGGAAATGCTGCCCATCGTCGACAAGCCGACCATCCAATATATCGTCGAAGAGGCCATTGCTTCCGGCATTGAACAAATCCTCATCATCACCGGCCGCGGCAAGCGGGCCATCGAGGATCATTTTGACCGTTCCTTCGAACTGGAAGAGGAACTCCGCCGCAAGGGCCAGGAAGAACTGCTCGCCCAGGTGGTGGACATCGGCAGCCTTGTGGATATCCATTACATACGCCAGAAGGAACCCCGTGGCTTGGGGCATGCCATCAACTGCGCCAGGGCGTTCATCGGGGATGAGCCCTTTGCCGTCCTGCTCGGGGATGACATTGTCGATTCGGAGAAGCCTTGCCTGCGCCAGCTCATGGACATCTTCGAGGAGTACCACACCACCGTGCTCGGTGTGCAGCGGGTAGCGTGGGATGATGTATCAAAATACGGCATTGTGTCCGGCAAGGAAATAAAGGAACATATCATCAAAATCGACGACATGGTGGAAAAGCCGGATCGGGAACAGGCGCCTTCCAATATCGCCATACTCGGACGCTACATCATCCGGCCCAGCATCTTCGATTATCTTGAGAACGCGGTACCCGGAAAGGGCGGAGAAATCCAGTTGACGGACGCGCTGCATCGGCTGATGGAATCGGAGGCGATGTACGCATTCGAGTTTGAGGGAAGACGATACGACGTCGGCAATAAACTCGGGTTTTTGCAGGCAACAGTTGAATTTGCCTTGAAAAGACCGGAATTGAAGGACGAATTCGAGGCTTATCTGCGCAAGCTGATGTGCTGAGCAGATACTTGAAAAGAGTGACTGTAACCATGAAAAGATTGACTCTAACCATGAAAAGAGCGCGCCAAAGCATATGACAGCACTTTTCAGATATTCCCGGGTGCAAATCCAGTCAGCGTGTCCAGGGCATTTCCCGGAATCATGCAGACGCCATACTCGTTCAGGTATCCTTCGAAGAAGGACGCATTCTGAACCCGGTCCCCGTATTCCGTCAGGATGTCCTCGAAGCGACGCTGGTTTCCGTCAGGGTATTCCATGCCGCTCAAAACAAGGTAGTAGCTGTCTTCACAGCGCCAGACGCTGCTGCCATCGCCGGTCCGCAGGGATGAAACGCGGCGGCACGCGCCTGTGATGGCGTCAAAATCATCAAAGCCATAGATCATGACGGTTGATACGGGAACGGTCGTCTTTTTGCGAAGGGCCTGATCCTTGCGTTTGCCTCGGCCCTTGATGAATTTCTGAATGGATTCCAGTTCGCGTTCGTCATCCATCCGCGTGATGGTGATGATGAACCCGTGATCCACATCCGTCACGGCCTCCACGCACAGCTGGGATTCCATGGAATCGAACCCCAGCTCCACTTCGGCCTGCTCCATCAAATCCCAGAACAGTTCCTGTGTTTCGGGTGTGTTGTAGTTGAATGATTCCAGATCAATTTCCCTGTCTTCAAGGTCATCAAATGAAATGAAGACCCGGAGCTTGTTCTCGTTGATGCGTTCTATCCTCATGGAGTCCTCACATTTCCATCGTCTCCGCACGAGCGGGTCCTTCGATGCTGCTGTCTGCCCGTCCGCCTGTTTGTCTGCCCACTTATATTATTCCCGTTTCAAACTGTTTGACACGTGCATCGGGGAAAGGAAGGACGATCTGGTGATTTCCACCCCGTTTGTTGTGATGTCTGCAAGATTATTTCATTATACGCATGAGTTCGGAAAAAGAGAAGGATCAAATGGGAAACAGGATCAAATGGGAAACGGGATCGAATGGGAAACGGGATCAAATGGGAAACAGGATCAAATGGGAAGCCCGTGAAGTGTGACCGCGGAGGGAGACCTGGTGGACGCGTAACGAGGGGAAGTGTATAATGGGTTCAGCATGGAAAGCCATGCGGAGGAGTGCCATGCAGCGATTGGTTCTGGCCTCGGGATCCCCCCGCCGCAAAGAGTTGCTGGCTCGGATTGGGATCCCGTTTGATGTGTTGGTTTCGGAAACAGACGAAAAACTGGGAGATCACAGCCATGCCGGGACATTTGCGCTGGCAATGTCACGCGACAAGGCACGGCATGTGGCGGAGAAACTGGCGAATCAGCAGTTTCCCAAGTCTTCGCAACATGGATGCGTCCCCGCTGATCCGGCCGGGCATATCACGGAACCAGCCGAAGGGTATCTGGTCCTGGCAGCCGATACGGTCGTGGCCAGAAACGGGTACATCCTCGGCAAACCGGCGAACCGGGAAGATGCCCTGCGAATGCTGCGATTGCTGTCCGGTGGATGGCACGAGGTCATCACAGGCATGACCCTGCTCAGCACGATGACCGGCGAAGAACGCACGGCTGTCGAAACCACCCGGGTGAAATTCCGCGAGGCGGATGAAGACTTCCTGGCCCGGTACGCGGACACCCCGGAACCGTATGACAAGGCAGGAGCCTATGGCATCCAGGGATATGGGGCTTTGCTGGTGGAACAGATAGACGGAGATTATCACAATGTGATGGGACTTCCTCTCCAGCGGCTGTCACGGATGCTGGAAAGCATGGGGATAGAGCCGTTGGCGTGGCTGAGGCAAAATGAACGGCAAGACGAACGGCAAGACGGACGGCATGACGGACGGAAAGACAAGGAGCAATGATATGGGGTTATTCACTAGGGAAATCGGCATCGATCTTGGAACGGCCAACACGCTGGTTTATGTAAAAGGCAAGGGCATTGTGCTGCGCGAACCTTCGGTCGTGGCGGTGAACAACCACAATGGACAAGTCCTGTCGGTCGGTTCGGACGCCAAGCAGATGATTGGCCGTACGCCCGGCAACATCACCGCCATACGCCCCATGCGGGACGGCGTGATTGCGGACTTTGAAATCACGCAGGGCATGCTGCGGTACTTTATCCGGAAAATCATCGGCAGGAATCCCTTGCTGCGCACGCGCATCATCATCAGTGTGCCGTCCGGCGTCACGGAGGTCGAAAAGCGCGCCGTGATCGAGGCGGCCATGCATGCCGGCGCGAAGGAGGCCTACCTCATCGAGGAGCCGATGGCCTCGGCCATCGGGGCAGGACTGCCCGTGGAGGAACCTTTCGGCAGCATGGTTGTCGACATCGGGGGGGGGACAAGCGAAGTGGCCGTCATCTCGCTCGGGGGCATTGTCGTCAGCAAATCCATACGCACGGCCGGCGATGAGTTCGACGAGGCCGTCATCCATTACGTGAAAAAGGAATACAACCTGATGATCGGCGAGCGCACCGCCGAAGACATGAAGCTGAAGATCGGTTCGGCGTATCCGTTTGAGAAGGAAATCTCGTACAATGTCAGCGGCCGGGACCTCGTCACGGGCCTGCCCAAGGAAATGGCCATCTCATCGGCCGAAATCCGCGAAGCCCTGCGCGAGCCGGTCAATTCGATCATCGACTCCATCAAGTTCACCCTTGAAAAAACGCCTCCGGAACTTGCGTCCGACATCATGGAGCGCGGCATCATGCTGGCTGGCGGCGGGGCGCTCCTCAAGGGCCTGGACCTGCTGATCAGCGAGGAGACGGGCATTCCCGTGTTCATCGCGGATAACCCGCTCGATTGCGTCGCACTCGGCACAGGCAAGGTGCTCGAAGAACTCGATGTGCTTTCAAACGTGCTGCTTTCCCATAAAAACATAAAATAGGAACAAGAAAACATCAACGGTCCCAACCGGAGGAAGGCGTTGCGTAACCTCTTTGGCAACAAGCTGTTTCTGTTCTTTCTGGTCCTCGTCCTGCTGATTGTGCTTCTGGTCTCCACCAGCAATCCGGCGGGAGGCTTGAACGTGCTCCGCAATGTGCTGCGCATCCCGCTGTCCCCACTGCAGAAGGCCTACACGCTGGTCACCGGCAAGGTGGGCGGATACTTTGCCGATATCGGGTCCTTGCGCAAGGCAAGGGACGAGAACCTGAGGCTGAAGGAGCAGATTCGGAACCTGGAAACGCAGGAACTGGAAATGGCCGAACTGAAACGGCAGAATGCCGAATTCCGCAACCTGCTCAATTTCAAGGAGCAGTACGCGAATTTCAGCTTTCTCGGCAGTACGATCATCGGCAAGGATCCGGGCAACTGGTTTGATGTGTTCACCATCGATCGCGGGGTGAAGGACGGCCTGCGCGCAGGCGAGGGGTATCCCGTCATTTCGGCCGACGGACTGGTCGGGCGTGTTTCCAACGTGACCCTGCTGTCCTCGGATGTCATCTCCATCATCGACCTGGACAGCACCGTGAGCGTGAGGGTGGCCCGGACCCGGGACCTGCTGGTGGTGCGCGGAGACATCGTCCTGAAGCAGGAAGGCCTTTGCCGTGTGGACTACATTCCGCCGAATGCCGATCTGATGGCTGGCGATGTGCTGGAAACATCCGGAATGGGAGACGTTTATCCCAAAGGAATCCGGGTCGGCACGATCGAACGGATCGTGCGGAACAAGGGCCAGTATGATGCCTACGCCATCATGAAGCCATCCGTTGACTTCATGCGGCTGGAGGAAGTGGAAGTCCTGACGAGGCCGGGAGGCCCTCCATGAAGGTTCGGATATTCACGGTCCTGGTGCTCCTCTATGTGACGGCATTCCTGCAGGCGAACCTGCTGGC
>JANYKF010000174.1 GCA_025361665.1 Clostridiaceae bacterium | reverse complement strand
CCTTGGTCATTTTGCCATCGCCTCCGGGTTCCAGGGCCAACGTCACTGGACGGATCATTTCCCCAATGGCGATTTCCTGGAGGCCATCCTGAATTCCTCTTTCGACTGGAACGGCCTGCGGGAAGCCTTCACCGTGGCAACCGAGAACGACTGCATGAATGGAACGGCCATGCTGTTCGGGCATTTGCTGACCAACACGGCGCAGGTATTTGCAGATGTGCGGACCTATTGGAGCCCGGATGCCGTGAAGCGCGTCACAGGCCAGGAACTCACAGGCGATGCGGCCAACGGCATCATCCATCTCATCAACTCGGGCGCCGCCTCGCTCGATGGCTGCGGACAGCAGGCCCTTGACGGCAAGCCAGCCATGAAACCCTTCTGGGAGATTTCCAAGGAAGAGGCCGACAAGTGCCTGGCGGCCACCAAGTGGGATCCCGCCGATGCCGGCTATTTCCGTGGGGGCGGTTACTCATCCTGTTTTCGCACGGAAGGCGGCATGCCCGTCACGATGGTCCGCCTGAACCTGGTCAAGGGAATCGGGCCGGTTCTGCAGATAGCCGAAGGCGTAACCTGCGAATTGCCGGAGGACATGACGAAGATTCTGGAAGACCGCACCAGCCCGACCTGGCCGACCACCTGGTTTGCCCCCCGCCTGACCGGGGAGGGCGCATTCACGGACGTGTATTCCGTCATGGCCAAATGGGGAGCCAATCATGGGGCCTTCAGCTATGGCCACGTCGGTGCGGATCTGATCACCCTCGCATCCATGCTGCGGATTCCGGTCTGCATGCACAATGTGCCGAAGGAAAAGATTTTCCGCCCCTCCTCCTGGAACGCATTCGGAACAGAAGAGCTCGAAAGTGCCGATTACAGGGCTTGCCAGGCTCTGGGGCCGATTTACGGGTGAACGGGGTCAGCCCATTCATTTCAATGAAAAGGAAGTCCTGATTCTGGTGTAAATACTCGCTATTACGAGTATTTATGCACGATTCCTCCGGAATCGTACATGCAAATCACGTGATTTGGTGCCATGCAACGGCTGGAGCCGTTGCATGACGCAAGTTGTGAAACACAACTTGCATGAAAAAGTCGAAATTCGACTTTTTGCACCAGAATCAATCCTTCATTCAGATGTCCACTTGCATAATTGGCATAAAGGCCCGGTGAAAGCCGGGTCTTTTTTCCGTGTCAGTTGCCTTGTGCATTGCAGGGCCAATGAAACCAGTGCTATCATGGGATGATGATTGGAGGAACAAACAGGATGGAACACATGAAACTGGAATTAACGTCATTTTCCGGCGTTGAGCCAACTGAACGGGTTTCGGTTGCATTGGCTGAAAATGGCACAGAAGCTGCGTCAACAATATTGGGACAAGATGGCGTTGAAAAAGGAAACCGGCCGCCTCCCGGTCAATCGCCGTTCACCCTGCATCTGGGCGGCAGCACATGGGAAGCAATCTGCAAAATAGAGCAAATCGACCATCACAACGGGTTGACAGCCGGAACAGCGGTCTTCAGGGTCGTCTCCGGAAGGGTGGAAAATGCCAATGTGGCCATCTCGCTGGAAATTCCCGGCTGGACAACGGACAATTATGTGATGATGCCTGCCGCGGCATACAACGGCAATCGGTTTCGCGTGAAAAAAACGGATTATCCGCCGTTCATCCATGCGGAAGAGGGCGCTGGCCCCGACATGCCGGTCACCATTACGGATGTGCCGCATTTGTCACTCGGCAAAGGCGTTTCAAGGATTCATCTGCGGTCCGGAGACATGGCCACACCCTGTATCTGCATTCATTTTCCGCAGCAAGCGGAAGGGGTGATCCTGCTTGGGGACCATCAGACGCCATTCGGCTATACGGGATGGATGGTGGAGGAAAGTGCGGATCGGAGCTCCGCCACCATTCGACTGGAGGCGCCTGCGGTCAGGCAATTGATGTATCAGATGTGCGACAGCACCTTCCCGTCCGATGACAAGGCAGCGGATTTCAAGGCTGGCGATATGCTGGCACTGCGTTTCCGGCTGTACCGCTTTCCATGCGCGGACATTCCCGCGTTGTTTGCCAAATATTGCGAAATCCGCGAGGACTTGTCCGGGAAACCTGCCTTCCGTCATGATGTGCCTTTGTCGCACGCCTTTCGCACAATCGAAGACAAGTTCATCGAACGGCACTGGAATGAACAGTTCGGGTACTTGATGACCAGCCCGGACGGGCAGGGCACGAAGTATGGCGACTGGCAGTCCGGCTGGGTCGGCAGCGGCATGCATACATTGGCCTTTCTGGCGAATGGCAGAAAGATCTCCCGGGAACGGAGCCTGCGGACCTGGGATGCCGTTTTCGGAATCCTGCAGCGGGAGAACGGTTGGATTTATCCCATCTTCTCTGATGGAGAACCATTCGGGGATGATTTCTGCCACCGGTCGGATCCCCGTGTCATGCTGATTCGGAAAGATGCGGATCTCCTCCTGTTCGCCGGCCGGCACATCGCCTTGCTGCAAAAGCGCGGGGAGACCGTTCCCGAGGCCTGGCTCCATGGATATCGGAAATTGGCGGATGCATTTGTCCGGTTGTGGAAGAAGAATGGCCAATTCGGTCAGTTCATCGACATGGATGAAGACAAAGTCCTGCAGGGCGGGACTGTTTCCGGCGGTATTGCACCCGGCGGGCTTGCCTTGGCCTGGCAGCTGACGGGAAATGAAACCTATCTGGAAACCGCTGTCGCGGCGGCCCGGCATTATCATGAAGCCTTCGTCCGCAAGGGCCTGATGAACGGAGGCCCCGGGGAAATACTCCAGAACCCGGACAGCGAATCGGCCTTCGGATTGCTGGAATCGCTGGTGGAACTGCACGAAGTGACCGGAAATCCGGAATGGCTTCCCATGGCGGAGGACTGTGCGTTTCAATGCGCTTCCTGGTGCGTTTCCTACGATTTTTCATTTCCACCGGATTCGGTGTTCGGCAAGTTGGGCATGAAGACAACCGGCAGCGTATATGCCAACACCCAGAACAAGCATTCCGCACCGGGCATCTGCACGCTTTCCGGCGCATCGCTGCTCAAGCTGTACAGGGCCACGGGGAACCATTTCTGGGTGGAGCTGCTTCAGGGCATCGCCCACAACATCACGCAATACCTGTCAAGGCCGGATCGGCTGATTCCAACCTGGGAAGGTGACGGCGGAACAGAGCCGCCGGATGGGGCCATACAGGGCAATCTGCTCCCTGCCGGCTGCATGTGCGAGCGTGTGAACATGTGCGACTGGGAGACGAAGGCGAATATCGGGGGCATCTTCAACGGATCCTGCTGGTGTGAAACCTCAGCGCTGCTTACCTACAGTGAAGTGCCGGGAATATGGTTCATGACGGACACCGGCGAGGTTCATGTTTTTGACCATGTTGACGTCACGGTGGCGGAGGATGGAAATGTATGGCTGCTGGATATTTTCAATCCGACAGCCTATGATGCGGAAATCAAAATGCTGATTGAAACAAAGTCGGGTTGGGGCAAGACACTTGGTGAGAGCTGGCTGGAAGGATGCATGGCTATCGCTGTCAAGGCGGGGAGCAACGAGAAGGTGTGCTTCAGGAAGGGATCATGAAGGGGCATCCTGCAGGGCGGATTCCATTTCAGAGACAAACATATCGATATCCGCTGCCAAAGAATCAATGGTCACAGGCAGGATGCGGAGCAAGCGCTCCATGCGTTCTCCGACGAGGTTGAATCCATAGGTGTTCCGGAATATATGCCTGAATCCACGGAATTCGTTCAAATAACCGAGGGTTTGTGGGGAAATGACGGGTGGCCGCACATCTCCAATGGATAGGCTCATTTACTGCAGCAGGTCATTGTGCCATTCCGGTGTTTCAGGCATTGATTCATCCATGTTCCGGGCGATCATTCGGAACAGGTTTTCGACGCACGTATAGAAATCATGCAGAATGGAACCGACAGCCCTAAGGGCAAATTGATCGGATAACTTGTCCTTGATGGGGTCAGATCCAATCAAATAGCCCCGTGCCGTCAGTTCATCACGCAAGCGCCCAATATTCTGCATCTCCAGCTGTATCCGGCCTTTGACAATGGAAAACCGATGCTGGATGCTCATGAAATCACCTTGCCTTCCAACGCAATCTGCTGCAGCAGGGAAGGGGGGATATCCCTGTCCGTTACAATGCTGACCGTAAACGGGAAGGCTGTCTGCTGGCACTCAGAGAGCGTTTTCCAATAATCAAACTCTTCGGACCAGTTTCTGATGAACAAATCAATATCCGAATGCGAATCAAACCAGCCTTCACGGGCCAATGACCCGAAAAGCACAATCTCACAGCGAGGATTTGCACGCGTGATGATCCGGGCGGATTCTTGCGCCTTCTGATATCCGGCCCGTCGTAAATCCATGCGTCTCGCCGATTCCGACTTCTCTTTTTCCTGCCAAATCATTTTGATGCGGCTTTTTTGATCCTCGGTCAGGGGCATATCTTCACTCCGATCCAAATGAATACCTATAATCCTGAGTCCATCATCCTGAATCCATCATCCTGAGCAACCACTTTCTTTTGTATTTGCACTGTCCCGATATCAACATTATATGCATTATACAGCTCTGAAGCAATTGAGCCAGGAGACATTAAGGCTGGAGACAACAAGGAGACACTAAGAAAGGAGTCAGGGTGGGAGATAGAGCATGAATGCCTTGCTGTTATTGCTAGTATAATATGGCCATTTGCTGACGGAGTTGCCTGTCCGGAGAGTGTCGGATATAATGTCCACATTCTAGGAAAGGAATGGCGCCCCCTTTTACGTCACCATCTGTTCGTAGCAGAGAGGATGACAGGAGCGCCAAAACCAAAAACCATGCTGATTATATCAAAATTCGAGCTGGTTCCCAAGGGGGTTTCACGAAATTCGCTCCGTGTTTTCCATTAGGAGTGGTGGTCGG
>JANYKF010000150.1 GCA_025361665.1 Clostridiaceae bacterium | reverse complement strand
CAAGCACCGCTGCAGGCGGCAGCCGAAAATCAGTTGTATGCGCTTGTGTCCAGAATCAATTCCCGTCCAATTCCTTCAGCCAGACTTCAACCGACGCATCGCTCGGCATGCGCCAGTCTCCGCGTGGCGACAAGCTGATCGTACCCACCTTTGGACCGTCGGGCAGGCAGGAGCGTTTGAACTGCTGCGCGAAAAAGCGCTTCAGGAACAACCTCAGCCAGTGGCGGATGACATCCGGCGCATAAATCCCGGTGAAAGCATGGGTGGCCAGTGCCAGAACCTTTGATGGTTTTGCGCCGTAACGGACCAGGTGATACAGGAAAAAATCGTGCAGTTCATAGGGGCCGACCACATCTTCCGTCTTCTGCGCAATCCCCCCTTCCGGATTCGGAGGAAGCAGTTCCGGGCTGATGGGCGTCTCCAGCACATCCGCCAGGATGTGGCGCGAGTCCGGTCCCGCCTCATGATCCGCATACCAGCCAACCAGATATTGGACCAATGTCTTGGGAACACCGGTATTCACGGCATACATGGACATGTGATCGCCATTGTAGGTGCACCATCCCAGGGCCAGTTCGGAGAGGTCGCCGGTTCCCACCAGCAGGGCGCCCGTGAGATTCGCCAGGTCCATCAGGATCTGGGTGCGTTCCCGTGCCTGCACATTCTCATAGGTGACATCATGGATGGCCGGGTCGTGGCCGATATCGCGGAAGTGCAGGGTGGCCGCTTCGGCAATCGGGATTTCCCTGATTTCGACCCCCAGGCTCGCCATCAGGGCCAATGCATTCCGATACGTGCGATCCGTCGTGCCGAAGCCGGGCATGGTGACGCCGATCACCCCGTTTCTCGGCAATCCGAGCCCGTCCATCGTGCGTGCGGCCACTAGGAGGGCAAGCGTCGAATCCAAGCCTCCGGATACCCCCACAATCAGCCGTTTCAAACCCGTGTGCGTCAGCCGTTTTGCCAAGCCCGCCGTCTGGATGGCCATGATTTCCCGGCAGCGCTCTTCGCGCACGGCCGGGTTTTCCGGAACGAACGGGTGGCGTTCCACCGGCCGCAGCAAGGTTTCCGGGGAATGGCCCCTTACAGGAACGGCAGAGCCGGTCGCGTCCGCATCCGGCTCTCCGACCGGATCAAGCATGACCCGGCGCCAGGAAGGAATGCCGTCCTCCCATGCAAAACGCTGATGGAAAGAGCTCATGTTTTCCCTGTCGTGCACCATGCGCTCCGTATCAACATCAGCGAGCAGCAGGGCTCCGGAAGTGTCGAACCTGTGAGATTCCGCGAGGGTGCGGCCGCCTTCCGCCACCAGCATGTGTCCGCCGAACACCATGTCCGTGGTGGACTCGCAGGGATTCGCCGAGGCATAGGCATAGATGCAGAGGCCGCGCGCGGATTGGTTTGCCACCAGGCTGCGGCGGTAGTCGGATTTCCCGATCAGCTCGTTCGACGCGGAAGGGTTCAGCAGGAGCGTGGCCCCGGCACGGGCAGCCAGGCTGCTGGGCGGAACGGGCATCCACAGGTCTTCACAGATTTCAATGCCGATGACCAGGGAGGGTCGGCCGGAAACCTCGAAGATCAGATCCGTCCCGATTGGGTGCATTCCTCCCGCGAAGGACACGGTTTTCCGCATGCAGTCCGCCGCCGGGGCAAACCAGCGCGGCTCATAATACTCGTTGTTGCCGGGAATATGGGATTTGGGCACAAAGCCGTGAATACGGCCATTCTGGAGCACCGCGGCGCAATTGAAAAGGCGACCGTCCACGGGAACCGGGAGTCCGACAACCAGGATGCTATCCCAGTCCCCGGTTCGTTCTGCAATTCGGGTGAGGGCGCGTTCCGACGAAGCCAGCAGGGTTGTCTGGCGGAAGAGATCGCCGCAGGTGTAGCCGGTGACCCCGAGTTCGGGAAACAGCAGCACCTGGGCACCGGTCTGCCGGGCCTTCTCCACCAGGAGAAGCATTTTTTCCGCATTGAAATCGCAGTCGGCCACACGCATGGCCGGGGAAGCCGTGGCAACCCGGATGAAACCCAACATCGCATACCTCCACGTGATTCAGTAGATGACGGATGGCAAAAAAACCTGCATGCAGACTCCCCACGAGCAGTATGGGAACTGATGGAATCCCGCCTCCATGATATCACAAACACCGGTCGCCAGCCATCTTTCAGGATGGACTGCGCATGCTTGGCGGAGAAGCACCAGCAAGACCTGCATTTGTGCCCTTTGTTCAGCAAAAACGTAGTCAGTCAGCACAAATACAGGGCAGACTGAATATGCTTCGCTCGAAACACCGGCAAGCCACTGTGAATACGCCGGCATCCCCGCGATTATGTATTTCATTCAGCGTATTTACAGGGTAGAAAGGTGACTCCGGCCTTTTCTGATCAAGCCCGATGATGGGAAATGAAAAAGCCTTCCCTGTTGGGCCGGAAAATGCAAAAAGGCCATCTCTATCGAGACGGCCCTTTTTGGAGCGGGTGATGGGAATCGGACCCACGCGACCAGCTTGGAAGGCTGGAGTTCTACCATTGAACTACACCCGCAGACGAATGCGGTGACCCGCCGCATGGCCTATTATACGGATTTGATCCATGCTTGTCAATCCCCGGCGCACCGGCGCAGGATATGCATGGCGCAAGGGGTTTGCACGGCGCAAGGAATTTGCACGGCGCAAGGGGTATCACCGGGAAGGATACGGTCTCCGGGCAGTCTTCCCGTTCTACTTGACGATCTCAATCCAGTATCCGTCTGGATCGGCGATGAAATAGATGCCCATCCCGACATTCTCAAAGCAGATCACGCCTTGGGCGCGATGAAATGCCCGGGCCTCTTCGATATCGGGAACGCGGACCGCCAGGTGGATTTCGTTGTCGCCAAGGTTGTATGGCTCTTTCCAGTCACGGAGCCATGTCAGTTCCAATAGGAATCCGGTCGCGCCGTCCCCCATGAATGCCAGTTCGAAACTGCTGTCCGGCGCCTGATGGCGCTTTTCCACCTTCAGGCCGAGATTCGTTTCGTAAAAGGCAATGCTGGCCGCGAGATCAAGCACATTGAAGTTCTGATGGACGAATTGACATTTCATTTTGTTTCCTCCTGCACATGAATATGATGAATTGGACCGTGACGGAAACCCGGGTATTTTTTCCTGCATTTGTGTATCATGAAAGGGATTCTCACAGAAATCCGACCATTTCCGACGCGAGGGTCAGATCCGCTCCGAACTGGGCGGCCAAGGCGCGATAGGAAGCCAAACGATCCGGATTCGCTTCACCCTTCCACTCTGCCCGAATCATCAGGTTCTTGGGCGTCTCCAGGGGAGAAACCCATTCGACACAGGACACCTCGTATCCGGCTGCTTCGAGCATCAGGCACCGAAGCCCGTCCGTCAGCACATCGGACAGGTGCGCTTTCAGGGGCCCGAAGCGGAGGATCTCCGCCATCGGCCCGGTCGTGCGGATTTGATTCACCAGTTCGTGCTGGCAGCAGGGTACGGACACGATCGCCCTCGCCCGGTTCCTCATGCCAAACGCGAGGGCGTAGTCAGTCGCCGCATCGCAGGCATGAAGGCTGATGACCAGGTCCGGCACCCGGTTCACAGGCCCTCCGTCTTCCACCAGCAATTCGCGCAAATCGCCGCAATGAAATGCCATATTCCTGAATCCAAGGCGTTTTGCGGTTTCCCGGGATGCGTCAATGACCCCTTGTGCGATGTCCAGACCCAGGAACCGTGCATTCCGGTGCCGTACCTCCCTCAGATAGTGATTGAGCACAAAGGAAAGATACGATTTTCCACAGGCGCAATCGACAATGAAGAGTTCCCGCCTTTCCCGTCCAAGCATTTCCAGCAGCGGGACCAGCAACTCAACAAAATGATCGATCTGGTTGTATTTCCGGATGCGATCATTCCGTATTTTTCCATTTTCTGCCATGATTCCGATTTCCCGCAGCAGTTTGTCTGCCTGGCCCGGTTTGACCAGATAGTCCCGGTTTGTGAGCAGGCCTCCGGCCATCCGGTGTGCGAGTGATGCTCCGCCAGGGACATTGCTCCCCTGAAGGGAGCCGGTCACACCCCCCCTGGCGATTCCCGAGTCTTCCCCCAGCCCTCCTGTTCCCGGAACCGTCTTCAGGCTGGTCTTTCCGGCACCGGCCTCCAACAGCAGTGTTAGTCCGCGGAAGACCACTTCCATGCGCATGGCATCCTGCCTGGCGGCCTCCGAAAGAATTGCCTCCGGGAAATCCGCCATCCGGATGCGCTCATTGGATGCGCCTACCCGCAGGCGAAGCCATTCATCCTCGGGACGCAGGTTGAAAGCCGTCTGGCGGGTTCCCGACATGAAGACGCCGTGGATTTCATCCAGAAAGGTGAAATCATCCGTCAGCCTGACACAGAGTCCATGCAGGAGTTGGGTCAATTTGGCTGTTGTCTGTTTGTCCATGGTTCCTCCCCCCTATTCCGGCGTGAGCATTGAGGATTCAGGATAGACTGCACATGCTTTGCGGCGAATCACCAGCAAGCCACTGTAAATACGCCAGTGTTACCGCGATTCTGTATTGTATTCAGCGTATTTACAGGATAGACCATGGATGCTTCGCCCCGAACACCAGGAAGCCACTATAAATGCGTCTTGGCTTTATGGTTTCCGTTATTGATTCGACGCATTTACAGGGCAGAAAAGCGGAATTCATGAAATGTTCACAAGTTTTTCATATGACAGACATATTCTTACAGGGAAAACATGTTATAATGAATCTGCAGGGCAACACGTATTCCTCCTTTTTACATATTGATATTTTCTCAGTTCAGGCACCGCGATCAATCGGAATCATCATCATCATCCGATCAGGTGCCCTTTTTTTGCCCTTTTTCAGGGCAGACTTCACATGCTTCGCCCGAAACACCAGCAAGCCACTGAAAATCCGCCAGCATCCCTGCGATGACATATTTCATTCAGCGCATTTACAGGGTTGTATGACTGTAAACCAATGGTGTAGGCTGTTTCACGCGTTTCATGAACGGCGTTTCCCGATGGCGGCAAACACCGTTTCGCGAATTGCCAAAGTACGGTCCCTGTGATATCATGTCCCCAGTACGCACATATGTGCGCGTACTGGGGACATAGGGACGGCACATATGTGCGCGTACCGGGGACATAGGGACGGCACATAGCATCCAAACCTTGAGTCTCGTGCAAAAAGTCGATTTTCGACTTTTTCATGCAAGTTGCATTTTGCAACTTGCATGCATCCGGCGGCAAATGCCGGCGGCAAATGCCGCCGGATGGCACCGAATCACGTGATTTGGTGTGTTGAAGGCTCAAAATATGCCTTCAACATGCAGGATGTCAGAGACATCCAGCACAAAAACTCACAAAAGTGAGTTTTTATACCAGAATCAAACCTTGGGTGGCGTTTTTGGCAGGGGGTATAGCATGGATCGGACGCAGGTTTATTTTCTGGTGGCTTCTTCCGTGTTGCCGGACGTGTTTTCCAAGGTGATCGAGGTGAAGAAAATCCTCAGCATCGATCCGAAGAAAGCGGTGAACGAGGCGGTCCGTGAGGCAGGATTGAGCCGCAGCGCGTATTACAAGTACAAGGACCATGTCTTCCCCTTCTATGAGACTTCGCGCGGAAAAGTCATCACCCTCCTGTTTGTGGTGGAAGATTTTTCCGGCATCCTCGCGAACATCATCCGGGAGATTGCGGCCTGTCATGCGAACATCCTCACCATCAACCAGAACATCCCGATCAACGGCCTCGCCGACATCACCATCTCCGTCGAGACAGACGGGATGACACAGTCCATCCAGACCATGATGGAAGAGATTTCCCGTCAGGAAGGGGTTCGAAGGCA
>JANYKF010000089.1 GCA_025361665.1 Clostridiaceae bacterium | reverse complement strand
GGGATCCCATTCGAAATCGCACCAATGGTATTCCTTCATCCAGAAACAGTCGAAGTGGAACACATGCAGCGGGAGGCCGCGTTCGGCCATTCCGTCGACAAAACCCATGACGGTCTGCTCATCGTAGTTGGTGGTGAAGGAGGTGGTCAGCCAAAGCCCGAAGGACCAGGCCGGAGGGAGGGCCGGCTTGCCGGTGAGGGTCGTATAGTTTTCCAGAACGGCTTTCGGATTTCCGCCCGCCACGAGAAAATAATCGAGGGATTCGCCTTCCACGCTGAACTGTGTCCGGGACACCTTTTCGGAACCAATTTCATAGGAAACCGGTCCCGGCGTATTGACAAAAACGCCATACCCGCGGTTCGACAGGTGGAAGGGTATGCTTTTGTAACCCTGCTCGGAAGAGGTTCCGCCGTCCTCGTTCCAGAGGTCCACCACTTGCCCGTTTTTGACGAACGGGGTGAAGTGTTCGCCGAGGCCGAAAATGGACTCGCCCACGCCAAGCGCCAGCTGCTCGCGGAACCAGGTCTGCCCGCCGGGGCCTGCAATATAGGCCAGATTGCGGTTCGCGGTGTCCGTGAGACGCTTTCCGTCGTGAAAGAATGTGATTTTCCAACCGTTCTTCTTTTGGATGGATATGCTTGTCCTGCCGGAAGTGAGGACAGTTTCATTTTCGCCGTCTTCGATGGTGGCCGCAGGATTGCCCGGCGCATGCAAGGCAAATGACGGGCCATTGTCCAGCCCGCCGGTGTAGTGGGCTGCCTGGATCCGGATGACATCGGCAAACGGCGTTGAGATGGTGAACGCGATCACCGGGCCGCCAAGCGTGGCACCTCGGTGAATGATGGGCACTGTCGGCGCAAGCAGCGTGATGACGCCGTCCCGGATATGACAGGTGCGTACTTCGGCCGGGGAATGGATCCGGTACCCTTCGCGGGTCAGCCACTGGCCATTCGAAAATTTCATGGGGCGTCCTCCAGTCGGCATTGATGGGTGCACCATCTCATGATACGATACATGGGGCCCATACCGCAAGCATGGGGGCAGGGGCCGCTGAACGGGTTCAAGAAAACAGGCGGTGTCATGTCGGGTTAGGGGCAGTCGCACGGCTGAAAGGAGGGACCATGGGAAAGAACGGCGGCAAAACATCCGGGTGGCCGGGAATGATGGGATTCATTGTGAAATGGCCCGTCAGGCTTTTGTTCGTCCTCCTTTTGATCTTTGCGGCAGCCGGCAACCTGAGTGCATTGGGAGAGGGGGGGAGGTTTCCTGCTTTCCTGGTTGTCCTGGCGGTCACCGCGGTTTGTTTTCTCGGCGTTTCCAGGGAACAGGGAAAACTGTCATTCATCCTCATTCTGATGGCCGTGTCCATTCTGCTGCATACGGTTTGGGCGATTCTCCTGAAAACGCAGCCGGTATCGGATTTCCAGACCCTTTTTGACAGGGCTGTCCTTTTCGCCGGCGGAAACGCGCAGGCCTATCATCGGCCCTACTTCCAGACATGGGCCTATCAGACGGGGTTTTCCCTATATGAAGCACTGAGCGTGCGCCTTTTCGGGCCGGCCAAGGGGCTGGTGGCTTTGAAAATCCTGAACGGATGCTGGATCAGCCTGACGAACCTGATGATTTATCTGCTGGCAAAGCGCTTCGCAGGGGAGAAATCCGCCAGGATGGCGGCCCTGCTGTTTTTTCTCTATGCCGGGTCCTGGTCTTTGTCCACGGTCCTGACCAACCAGTTCATCGGCACGGCCATCATGCTGTCCGGCGTCCTGCTGTGTCTGGGACAGCCGGCAAACCGCTGGTATCGGCTGGTTCTCGGGGGGGTTGTCCTGGGCGTGGGCCAGGCAATCCGTTCGGATGCCGTCGTGTGGGCCATCGCAGTGGCATTTGCCCTGTTTTTGCTGCCTGAGGCCATGTCCGGAGGCTCCTCCCCGCAAAAGGGTGCAGAAAGGCCGGAAATGACCGGAAACTCTTTTCTGAAAGGGCCTCGCAAGGCATTGCTGGTTCTGCTGCCTTTCTTCGGGACCGGAATGCTCCTGGGCTGGTGCGCATCCGCCAGCGGGGTGAATCCGGCCGGCCTGGGAAACGGGTTTCCTTCCTGGAAGCTCATAGAGGGCCTGAACGACCAGTCTGGAGGACAATATTCGCAAGAGGACAATGATGCGATTTTCGTACCCCATCTCCTTCCGGGTATTCCGGAAGCGGAAAAACGGAAAAAGGAAGCCGCCGTCCTGAAGGAACGATGGAAAAAAACGCCGGAAGCCTGGCTGAAACTGTTCGAGTCCAAATTTCAGCGCATGTGGGTGATGGAAGGGGACCTCCATTGGGCATTCGGCCATCTGGAAGGCTCAACCAAAACCTTTTCCGTGTTCGGGAACCGCATTTCACTATCTGCCGATGCTTTCATTTCCTGGCTGAGGGAACTCGAGCGGGGAACATTCCTCCTGGTGGTCCTGCTGTCCGCCTTCGGGATTCTGCCCGGTCGGCGGGGCCTCCGCAGGGACGGACCCGGATCCGATTCGCGCATTTCCAGCAGGGGCGGAACTGGCTCCAACCCGCGTATACCGCTGTTTGCCGTGCTGCTGCTGCTGGCCATGGCGGTCCTCTATCTTTTCATCGAGGTGCAGCTTCGGTATCGCATCAGCTTTCTTCCCGTGCTTTTCATTCCGGCTGCATCCGGCGCGGAGCGGCTGTTCAACCTGTTCATGCCTGCGCCGTCCGGGAAACGCGGGAAACGGGCCCGTGCCGGATGATGAAATACGGATGAAATACGCCGGATGATTTGCCGGATGTTTTGCCGGATGATTGGCTTGACAGGAGCATTGGTTTTCTGTACAATAAGCACATTAACGAGTGAATGCTTTAACGTAATGAAGTGATGAAGGGGTGAATTGCCATGAAGAAGTGGCACATCTACACGCCTGAAGGCGTTTCAGACATCCTGTTCGACGAGTGCCTGCGCAAACGCGCATTGGAGTCGGATCTGCGCACATGGTTCAGCCTTTCCGGATATCGGGAGATGGAAACCCCGGCCCTGGAATTCTTTGACGTGTTCGGCGGAGACAACGCCCTGATCCGGCAGGAACAGATGTTCAAGTTCACGGACGCGCAGGGCCGGCTGCTTGTCCTGAAGCCGGACATGACGATTCCGGTGGCCCGGGTGGCCGCTACCCAGTTTAAGAATCCGTCCTGGCCAATCAAGTGTTTTTATTTGGGCAACACGTTTTCCGCGGATGAAATGGGAGGTGGCCGCCAGAACGAATCCACGCAGGCGGGCATTGAAATCCTCGGCACGAATACGCCGGAAGCGGATGCGGAAGTGATCTCGATGGCCGTCAGGGCCGTCATGGCCGCCGGAATCGAGGACTTTCAGGTAGACG
>JANYKF010000029.1 GCA_025361665.1 Clostridiaceae bacterium | reverse complement strand
CCTTGATGGAGCGCTGCATGTCGGTGACTTCCTCCGGGCGTTCGTCGATGAGCAGGACAATCAGTTCCACTTCCGGGTGCTTGGCCGTGATCCCGTTGGCAATCTTCTTCAGCAGAACGGTCTTGCCTGCTTTGGGCGGAGAAACGATGAGGCCACGCTGACCCTTCCCGATGGGTGCAATCAAGTCGATGACGCGGGTCGACAGTTCCTTCGGTTCATTCTCCAGCGTGAGCCGTTCATCCGGATAAATCGGGGTGAGGGTCTCGAAGGGGCGGCGCTGCTGGGCCGCATCCGGCGTGTCGCCGTTGACGAGGGTGACGAACAGCAGTGCCTGGAACTTCTCGCCTTCCCTTTGCACGCGTCCCTTGCCGATAATCTTGTCGCCCGTCTTCAGATTGAACCGCCGGATTTGGGAGGGCGACACGTAGATGTCGCGAGGACCCGACATGTAGTTGTGCCCGCGCAGAAACCCGTATCCGTCCGGGAGAAGCTCGAGAATGCCGGCAACCGGTTCTTCGCTTTCCAGTTTGGAAAAGTCGCGCGTGTATGTTTGACGTCCCTGCACAGGCCGGTTCGGGTCCATGTTCCGACCCATGTCCGGTTGTGAGTCTTCCCCGTACCCTTCCGCACCCTGTCGATCCTCCATCCTGGAAACAAGCGTCCGGGCATCCTGTTCGGAAGTTCCGGAGGACGAAATCTCCTGGAGCACGGACCGTTCTGAGCCGGCCATGTCGACGGAGGGCCAGCCCGCGTCAGCCATGGCAACCGCAGGGGCGGTGTCTTCGGTTGTGACGGAAACAGGAGCGGCATTCGCAGGAATTGCCGGCTGCACCGCCTGTCGGGATGCGGCTGGACGTTCTTCCTGCCGGGGTGCGGCTGGACGTTCTTCCTGCCGGGGTGCTGCTGGACGTTCCACCTGCCGGGATGCGGCTGGACGTTCTTCCTGCCGGGGTGCGGCCGGACGTTCCACCTGCCGGGGCGCGTGCACCGATGGCTGTTCCGTCAACGGACGCGCGGTCCGAAGCGGGCGCTGTTCCGAAAGGACACGCGACACACCTGTCGGGCGCACATCCCGGATGTCCGGCTGTTCCTGCGCCGGCAACGGGTTCCGTGCCTGTCCGGGGAGCGGGACCCTTTCCGTTCGCAGAACACCGGATGACCCGGCCTGTCCAGCCAGCCTGCGGCGGTGATTGTTCACCGTCAGGCGGGCAGAGCGATCCTGTGCCCGGTTCTCTTGCTGTTCCGGTGCCTTGTCAATGGTGGGGTTCCCGGAAACTTCCTCTGCTGCGGGGATGGGCGGGATTGCGGGTTTTGAGATCTTGATCGACGTAATCGCCGAGGGTTCCATTTTCCGTCTTCCACGGCCCCTGACGGATTGAAGCGCCAATTCCAGTTCGGACGGTGCTTTTTCCCGAGCATCCGCGGGACTTTCTTTTCCGGTTCCAATCGGATGGACGGTTTTCAGTTTTACCGGCTCTTCCGCCACTGCTCCGCGGGACATGCCTGCCTGCATATCCATGGACTTCGGTTCCGCGGCGGATCTGCTACGCCCTCTCCTGATGGGCTGGAGTGCAGTGGGATCCTTTTTCTCCGAGGAGTTCGGCGCAGGAGAAGCTGCTGGTTCCGGGATCTCCGGCACAGGAGGAGACGTTAACCCGAAGGGCTTCGGCGCAGGAGAAGCTGCTGATTCCGGGATCTCCGGCACAGGAGGAGACGTTAACCCGAAGGGCTTCGTCACAGAGGGAGTCGTTGATTCCGAGGGCTTCAGCGAAGGAGGAGGCGCTGATTCCGAGGGCTTCGGCTGCGCTTCGTTCCTGCCGTCAAGTGGAATGACGGCGGCCAGCCGCTCATTCTTCCGACGAAGCGCCGGAACGACGTCCGGATATGCATCCATCTTCGGCAATCCGCCTGCATCCCAGGGCACGTCCGCCTTGGCGGCGCGTTCACGATAGGCGCGTTTGACAGGCTTCCCGGATTCATCGGCCTGGGAAGACAAACCCTTTTGTTTCGCTTCCGGGATGACAGGAACCTCGTGCGGCTTTGGAGAAGGGTCCGTCTGGCTGGAAGCAATCAATTCAATCAGGCTGGCCTTGCGGTACTTGATCAAATTCCTGATTCCCAGCATTTTGGCAATATACCGAAGGTCCTCCAGGGACTTCTCCTCTAAAATCGCCTTATCTTCCATAATTCACCACCTATTTCCATTAATCAGATCCCTAATTGAAAAATTGCATGAATGGCAGCATATCATCAAAAGAAACAAACACGCATCCATGACAATGATGTCCGGCTTGTCCCTATGAATAACACTTTCGTTGAATCAACCGCATTTGAGACAAAAGCATAACACATGGACGGCAAACCGCCGATGCGGTCCGATCAAATGATTCACACGCCCTCGCCGCCTGCATTGTGTCCATAGCACACAATGCGGTGCAACCACATATCAGGTACCGGAGAATTCAAATGTGGACCGGCAAGAAAGGCCAGATATTCGCCTAATCGCTGTTGCAGTTGATAAACACTGCGGATACAAAGAAAAGACGCCACGAAACTGCTGACCGGGGACAGGAAACCGATCTGTGAAATCCCTCATTCATAGAATCCTCCTACACTATATCAGTCAGCCGGCAGTCTTGTCAAGACCCATCAGATGGCGCGACCCGCATGGAGAAACCACAAAACCGTCTCTCCGACAGGCATGCCCGTGATTTTTTCCATGGCGGCGGCATACCAGGAGAGCTGGCGGCGATAGGCTGGCACGCGTGAAAAATCGCGATCGGTCTTGTAATCCACCAGGACGATGCGGTTGTCTTCCACAAACCAGCAATCCACAACCCCTTGCATGACGATGTTTTCGGCTGCGGGGATCGATGGGTCCCTCAGCAGGTCGGCCGCAGGCATGCGGACGGTGAAAGGCGTTTCACGGCTGATTCGTTCTGCCCGCATCATCCTCGCAAACAGGGGGGAATGAACGAATGCACGCAATGCCGCACGGTTTGGAAGGCTGTGGTCAGATTCCGGGATCAGGCCCCGTCCTATCAGCTGCCCGATCGTCTCCTCCACATCGGGAGGGTTTCCGTTGACAGGATCCAGGTGCTGAAGCACCAGGTGCATGATTGTGCCATATCGCAGGGAAGCGGCGGCGGACATGCCATGTGACATGAATACGGGCAGTACGATAGGCTCATCCGCCATTTCATTCCCAGGTTCCCCTTCGAACCGGTCATTCCCAGGTTCCCCGTCAAACCGGTCATTCCCAGGTTCTCCCTCAATCCGGTCATTCCACGGCGCGACTTCGTCCCGTTGCGCCAATTCCGTCGTCGTGCATGCAATCCGGATAGCGGCTTCCAGATGGGCGGCTTCCGCATCCTCTTCCTCCCAAAGCCTTTTCAGTGCTGTCACCGTCATTTTGGACGGCGTCGCGGACAAGACGGGATGTCCGGGCTTCCAGACCATGCGGCGCTCCGCCTCGGCAAGATTCCTTGGCATCCGCTCCAACTCAGGATTCCCTAGCATCCGCTCCTGCTCAAAATTCTCTGCCTTCCGCTCCAACTCAGGATTCCCTCCCTTTTCCGATCGATCGGGAAGGGCCCGCCGCGTACCACCGGTTTTCGCGGACGCAGGCAGGAGGCGCATGGCGGTGATTTCCTCCCTGGTATGGAAATGCAATGCGAATGAACCGCATCCCTTTCCCAGAGCCGGCATCCAAGCCGCCAGAAGCCATTGCGCATGACTCCGCAGCGACAGGACGGCTCCAGACTGCAAGGCACCCGAGTCTGGCAAACCGGCCATTTTATCGGACGCCTCGCCCGAAGCGGCCATCCTGCCGCAGATCAGCAGCCTTTCCCTGGCGCGGGTGAGTGCCACATACAGGATCCGCATCTCCTCGGACAGCATTTCCCGAAGCAAGACTGCCTGCAGCGCGCGTTTCGCGGCAGTGGGCCAGGTGGCTCCCTCTTCCGGAAGCACCCTGTCGGGTCCGAATCCGTACCGGTGATGCAGGAGGACCCGGTTATGCCGGTCCCTCAGGTTGAAAGCCTTTCCGGTCCCGCACAGCAGCACGACGGGATACTCGAGTCCCTTGCTTTTGTGAATGCTCATCAGGCGGACGACATCCTCCCCTTCGCCGATCACCTTTGCGGCCTCCAGGTCGCTTTTGCCGTCCCGCAGGCGTTCCACATAGCGGATAAACTGAAACAGGCCGCGATACCCTGTCGCTTCAAACCGCGCGGCCCTTTCGGACAAAAGACGAAGGTTCGCCTGCCGGCGTTTTCCCTGCGGCAGCGCGGCCACATGCAGATCGAACCCCGTTTCATCATACAGCCGCTCCAGCAGTTCTCCGACAGGGATCACCTGCGAAAGACCGCGCCATTTCTCGAACTGGTCAAGAAAAGAGCGGCACGCTTCGGAGTAGACACCCTCATGTTTCCGGACAGCGTCCATCAGCGTTCCCGTGCAGTCGGCCTGGCGCACCACGGCAATGGCCGTTTCGCTCCATTGTCCGATCGGGGATCGGAGCACGGCCGCAAGCGGGATGTCCTGCAGCGGATTGTCGAGGATTTGCAGCAGGGACAGCACAACCCCTACTTCCACAGAAGCAAAGTATCCGGCACCGGCATCGGAAAACAAGGGGATGCCCTGCACCGCGAATGTTTCCACAAAGATTTGGCTCCAGCCGCTGGTCGTGCGCAACAGGACGGTGCAGTCCGAATAACGGACAGGCCGCATGCCGGTTTTGCCCATAACCTCGAAAGGCTTTCCTCCTTCCTTTCCGTGAACCATCTCCGCAATGGCATGCGCCGCCCAAACCGCTTCCTCCTGCACGGACTCCAGCTCTTCCGGCGAAACGGCTTCAGATTCAGGATCCCCGTCGGCAATGCCTGCCTCGCCTTCCAGATCCGCATCAGAGCCGGAAGCGGTTCCCGGGGAATCAGGGTCATCGGTTGTTTCCGTGTTCGGGGGCCTGGGAGAGGCATCAATCAGATGGAACTCGACGGGTGCGCCTTCCGTTCCCTCCCAATCAGGGTAAACGGCACCCACCTGCAGCATTTCCGCCTCCGTATAGTCCATCTCGCCCAATCTGGACGTCATCAGCCGGCTGAACGCAAGGTTCACGGCATCGAGGATCGGCCTTCGGCTGCGGAAATTCCGGTGGAGCAGGATTTTCCTGGAAGCTTCGCCCGCTTGAGCCGGATAGGCGGCGTACTTGCCCAGGAACAATTCCGGCATCGCCTGGCGAAAGCGGTAGATGCTCTGCTTG
>JANYKF010000019.1 GCA_025361665.1 Clostridiaceae bacterium | reverse complement strand
GCTCGAGCGCATGATGAGCCCGCTCAAACGCATGCGGGTGCCGGTTCATGAGATTGCCATGATGATGTCCATCGCGCTTCGGTTCATCCCGACGCTGCTCGAGGAAACCGAGCGCATCATGAAGGCGCAGGCATCCAGGGGCGCCGATTTTGACACGGGTAACCTGTTCAAGCGGGTGAAAAGCTTCGTTCCCGTCCTGGTTCCCTTGTTTGTCAGCGCTTTCAAGCGCGCGGATGAATTGGCGGAAGCCATGGAATCCAGGGGATATCGGGGCGGGGAAGGGCGCACACGCCTCAAGATCCTTTTGTTTACAAGGGTGGATCTGCAGGCCGGGCTGGTCTGTGCGGCGGTTATCGCAGGATTCATCCTGGTCCGTGTCCTTCCCGGGATTGCATAGCAAGATTCCTACGGAATCTTGTATAATCACTAGTACTTTGTAACACATAAATCTCTATTACCGTCTTTCTGAGCTTGAGGGGGAATTACCACAACTGCCGATCATTCTTGTTGAAGCAATAGGTGTTACAAAGTACTAGCAAAAGCGAGTTTTAGCACCAGAATACCCATGTCGCCTCGGGGCAGCACACACACAAATGCAAATGCAGCTTTGCCGTATTTGCATACGAATCATAGCCTGAAAACCCATTCCGTCCACAAGAAAGGGACAGCTATTCATAATGTATAAAGTAGAGACGCATTTCCACACAGCGGAGGTCAGCGCCTGCGCCAGGGTGAAAGCAGCCGAGGCCGTGCGGCTGTACAAAGACAAAGGGTATCATGCCATTATCGTCACGGATCATTTTTGTACGGGTTTCTTTGAAAATCTGGGCAAGCTGCCCTGGTCCGCCAAAGTGGGGTGTTATCTCGAAGGATACCGGCTGGCGGCGCAAGCCGGCAAATCCTGCGGCATCCGTGTCCTTCTCGGTCTGGAGTTCACCTTCCCGGGCACATCCGATGACATCCTGGTTTATGGCGTCACGCCGGAAATGCTCCTCGCGCACCCTGACATGCATCGCCTGGGACCCGCCGGCTTTTCCCGCGTTGCGAGGCAGGAGCAGTTCCTGCTGGTGCAGGCGCATCCGTTTCGTCCCTATATCTCGCGGATATATGAAGAAATGCTGGAAGGCCTGGAAGTCCACAACGGCAATCCGAGGCACCAGTCGGATGATCGCCGTGCGTTGGCGCTGGCCAGGGAAAAAGGATGGATTCAGCTTTCCGGATCGGATTTCCACCAGCGGGAGGATGTCGCATGCGGGGGTATCCGTCTGTCGGAGCTTCCGGAGGATTCCATCGCATTCGCTGCAGCCCTGCGTCGAATACGCCTGCCGGAGCTTGTGCTTGGCTGAGCTTGGCCGGCAGGCCGCGTTTCGTCCGAAGAAATGTCTTCCCGGGTGACGGGTTGTCTGGTCAGGTCCTGCCTGACAGCAGGTCGTCCGGTCAGGTCCTGCCTGACAGCAGGTCGTCTGGTCAGGTCCTGCCTGACAGCAGGTCGTCCGGTCAGGTCCTGCCTGGCAGCAGGTCGTCCAGCACGGGACATTCGCCGCGCAGCAGGGAGAAAAGTTCCAGATCGTGATAAGCACCGCGATGGAAGGTAGCGGCGCGCATGGTGCCCTCGTGGGTGAACCCGCATTTTTCAGCTACACGCCGGCTTCCTTCATTCCCCTTCATGAGATTCACCTGGATGCGGTTGATGGGACGCATGGCAAAGAGGTAGGCACAAAAAAGGGAAAGCGCCTCCGTCATATAGCCCTTTCCATAGTGAACGGCATCAAAAATCTCATAGCCGACTTCCAGCCCCGACTGATAATCAAATCCCTTGAAATAGATCAACTCGCCGATGTAATCCCCGCTTGCCGGCGCAAGGCCGGGCTGCGCGGCAGGGTGCGGCAGGATGAGCATGCGCCCGTCACGTTCCCCCCAACAGCCGTTTTCCATGTATTCCCGTCGAAAGGCCTGCTCGGAAGGAACGTCCAGATGCCACCAGGGCCCCTTTGCATTGACGTTCGCGATTTGATGGTAAACGGCATCCAGTTCGTCATGACAGATGGTGCGGAGCATGATCTTCTTCCCCTGCAGCATGACCGTTTCCTCCTTCCGGTTTGTCCATAACCCTTTTGTCCATAGCCCTTTTTCTTCGATTCGGTGACTTGACCCGTTGGCGTTGACCCGATGCATTCGATCCTGTGACATCGGGAACCGGTGACTGTGCGTTGACCGACGGATTATTATAGCATATAATGCAGCAGGGCGGAAACGACGCAAGTGCAGGTCCGATGCCCGTTGCCGCCGTCAGGCTGTGATGCGCCGCCGCCATGCTGCAGCACTTTCGGGGATCAGGCATGAACAGGATTCGGAACCGATGCGGGGAGAAGCCGTGAGGAATATTCGACTGATTCTAGAATATGACGGGTCTGCCTTCCACGGCTGGCAGATCCAGAAAAATGGCGTCAGCATCCAGGAAACCCTTGCCCTTGCCATCAGCGCCATCACGGGCGAGCAGTCCATGCCGACGGGAGCCGGACGCACGGATGCCGGCGTGCACGCATACGGACAGGTCGCCGCATTCCAGACCGAATCCCGGATTTCAGCCGAAAGGTTCTCGGATGCGCTCAATGCCGTTCTGCCCCGGTCGGTGGCCGTGGTGCGTTCGGAAGAGGCGGAAGCCGGTTTTCATCCCCGTCGGGACGCCACGGGGAAACACTACCGTTACCTGGTCCTGAATCGGCCATGCCGTTCGGCCCTGATGGCGCATCGCGCCTGGCATGTTCCCAAAGTGCTGGATTTTGGCGGGATGCAGGCCGCAGCGCTCCAGCTGGTCGGACTGCACGACTTTCGGGCTTTCTGTGCCTCCGGCCACAGCGTGAAAACCTATACCCGCTTCATGACAAGGGCAGAATGGTCGCAAACCGGTGATTTCATGCAATTTGACATCGAGGGAAGCGGTTTTCTCTACAACATGGTCCGCATCCTGGTTGGCACCATGGTGGAAGTAGGGCGGGGAAGACGCACGGCCGAAGGGTTCGGCGCGATCCTTTCTTCCGGGGACAGGCGACAGGCCGGCATCACGGCGCCACCCGGCGGATTGTACATGATGGCCGTCCGGTACGGCGAAGATGCGCATGACGGCATGAATCCGTTGCACCCTTGCGACAGGCAGGTTCCAGCGCAGGATTACGATGATATGATCCCGGCATTCCCGGATGAGGAGGAAGATCCGTGAAGATGAACGGCAGATTGTTCAAGGGGCCGACTCTCCTCGCCAATGCCGGTTGCGAGGTATCGGATGAGGAAGGCGGATATCAGGACAGGCTCGAGCGCCTGCTTGTCCTGGTGAGTCATGAACTCGGTGCGTCGGTCCCGATGTGGCTGTCGAAAAACACACGGGAATATGTCCGTTTCAGACGAACCTCTTTTGCAAATGACCAGTTTTTTGAACCCGTGCTGTTCGACCGCATGGAAATCCGTGTCGAGGAATGAGGTTGCCAATTGAACCATCCATGTCATGACATGTCGTTTCCTGATGGTAAATCCATGTCAGGGACGGTTTTTGATTTCCAATTAAAGGGAATAAAAAAAGGCATTGCAGCCTTGACGATGCAATACGCATATGTTACAATTACATACTGCATTATATGACTTTACCCGTATTGCACCCTTTTTACGGCTTGTGTATGTTGACGAAAATCGACTCTGCCAATGACCACATTATAGCACAGACGTTGAAAACGGACAATACCGGTCGAGGGATTTGCACAAGAATACCCTTGCCGCCCCAGGGCAGCATACAAGAATGTAAACGCGGCTTCGCCGTATTTGCATGCCAAGATCGAATCTGATAACAGGCCAGCCTCTTTCGTTGCTCCGGCAACCCGCCGGGATGAAGAGAGGCAAGCCGAGAGCAAAACGATATGGATCGGGAGAATGCGGATTGGTGATGGCGTTTGACGAAAACAACCCACATCGGTGACCCTTGGCGGACATTCGCCCCTGTCTGTATTTTTTTGCCCTCATCCCGTCCTGCAAAGGTGCTGCCGACCCCAACGCTGTGTCCTTTATGAGGTGATACGAATGGTTCATCCAGTGCAACTGGGCCGGACAACCCGCATGAGTTTCTCAAAAATACGGGAAGTCCTTGAAATGCCCAACCTGATCGAAATCCAGAAGAACTCCTACAGGCAATTCCTCAACGACGGCCTCCGTGACGTGCTCCACGACGTTTCCCCGATCACGGACTACACCGGCAACCTCGTCATGGAGTTTATCGACTATTCGCTTGATCTCGAAAACATCAAGTATGACGTCGAGGAGTGCAAGGAGCGTGACAGCACGTATTCTTCAGCCCTCAAGGTCAAGGTGCGGCTCATCAACAAGGAAACCGGAGAGGTCAAGGAACAGGAAATCTTCATGGGAGACTTCCCGCTCATGACCGATCACGGCACTTTTGTCATCAATGGTGCCGAACGCGTCATCGTGTCCCAGCTCGTCCGCTCCCCCGGCATTTATTACGTGCGGTCGAAAGATCGTTCGGGCAACAATCTCTATTCGAATACCGTCATCCCTTACCGTGGCGCCTGGCTCGAGTACGAGACCGATGCGAACGCCATCATCAACGTGCGTATCGACCGTACCCGCAAGCTGCCCATCACCCAGTTCCTGCGCGCCCTTGGCTGGGGTACGGACGCGGAGATCCTGAGCACGTTCGGCGAAGAGGAAAAGCTCCTCAACACGATCCAGAAGGACAACTCCAAAAGCCATGAGGAAGGCCTGTTCGAAGTCTACAAGCGCCTGCGTCCCGGCGAGCCGCCCACGGAAGAAAGTGCGGGTACCCTGCTCAGAAACCTGTTCTTCGATCCGAAACGGTACGACCTCTCCAATGTCGGCCGGTACAAGTTCAACAAGAAGCTGTCCCTGGCCACCCGCATCCGCTGGAACGTGGCCGGCGAGGAAATCAAGGACCCCAAATCCGGCAAGGTGCTGGTGAAGGCCGGCGAGGAAATCAGCGAGCAGGCGGCCTGGAAAATCCAGAATTCCGGCATCAATGTTGTCCACCTCGATGTCGAAGGCAAGCTGGTCAAGGTCATCGGCAACCTGACCGTCGATTTGGCCACCTTCGTAAAGTTCAACCCCAAAGAGGCCGGCATCAGCGAAAAAGTGCGCTACGACGTCCTGGTCGCCCTGCTTGGAGGCGCCGTTGGCATGAAGGAACCTGAACTGAAAGCCCTGATCCGGGAAAACCGCGACATGCTGATGCCCAAGCACATCACGCGCGAGGACA
>JANYKF010000475.1 GCA_025361665.1 Clostridiaceae bacterium | reverse complement strand
GGCCTTGCGGTCGGCAGCCTTCCTCCTGACGGGCAAAGATGACGATTCGATGGAAATCGGGGTTGTCCGCGGGGTCGATGACATCAAGGAAGCCGAAGTCACGGTGGCAGGCGTTACGCTGAAGGCGGCCATCGTCCACGGGCTGGGCAACGCCCGCATCCTCATGGACAAAATCAAGGCAGGCGAGGCGGATTATCATTTCATCGAAATCATGGCATGTCCCGGCGGCTGTGTGAATGGCGGAGGCCAGCCCATTCAACCGGCCTCGGTCCGCAACCATCTCGACGTCCGGGTGGAACGGGCGAAAGCCATTTATGACGAGGATGCGGGGCTGCAGATCCGAAAAGCGCACCGCAACCCGATTGTGAAGAAGCTGTACGATGAGTTCTTCGAAGTGCCGGGCAGCCATCACGCCCACAAATACCTGCACACCCACTACGCGCCACGTGAGAATTATCCGGAAAAGAGCTGATGGGTTTTATTTCCTTGTGCCGCATTCCCAATGCTGCACGATCTTTCAAGGGGCTGTCTCGACAATCATGGATTTGATTGGGAGACAGCTCTTTTCAGTTCACGCGGAGGGGTCATGAGACAATTCACGCTTTGACGATGCGGAAGGACCGTGCTAAAATGAGGGCACCGCCAACATGCCAAGGAAGGATATCGTCTCCATGCGTTTCGAAATCGTGCTCAACCAGGTGCTCATCCTCTTCCTCATCCTTTTGGTCGGCTATGTCGGGGCCCGCGTAAGCATCCTCGACATGCCGGCTGTCAGGAAGCTGTCGGAAATCCTCCTTTATGTCGCATCTCCGCTGCTCGTGTTCAAGTCCTTCTTCTTCACCTTCTCGTTGGAACGGCTTGCCAATGCGGGGTGGGTCGTAGTCATCAGCCTGGTCTTTTTCCTGCTCTCCACCCTCATTTCCAAGCTGATTTACGCGCCGTTCCCGGAAAAGGTCAATCCCGTCATGCGTTTCACCGCCATTTTCTCCAATTGCGGCTACATGGGGCTTCCCATGCTGAAAGCGCTGTTCGGTGACGATGGCGTTTTCTATGGCTCCTTCTACATTGTCATGTTCCATATGATCCTGTGGACGGTGGGCATCCGGATCTTTGGAGTGGGGGGTGCCGCGGGAGGGTGGAAGAAGATTTTCCTGAATCCCGCCATCATCGCGGTTTATTGCGGCATGATCGTTTTTGTCCTGCAGATTCCGGTTCCCGCCGTGGTCAAGGGTGCCGCGCAGGCTGTTGGGGATATGACGATGCCACTGTCCATGCTCATCATCGGGGCCGTCCTCGCTACGGCGAAACCGAAGGAGATCCTGAATGACCCGAAGGTCTACCTGACCAGTGCCGTGCGGTTGATAGCCATGCCGCTGCTGGCCCTGCTGCTGACCCGGCTGCTGAACATCCCGCACATGCCGGCGGCAATTCTTGTCACGGCAGTCGCCATGCCGGCAGCGGCCAATATCACCATTTTCGCGGAGATGTTCGGGAAAGACAGCATTTTCGCTTCAAAGTGCGTGTCTGTCTCGACGCTGTTGTCCATCCTCACGGCGCCCATCATCATTTCACTGATCGGGAGCTGAGAATGTAAAACACCAAGTCAATGCGCATGGTTGTGAAGCTGCTCTTTCAGGACCGCACATACCCGTCCATGCGGTTGAGCGCGGAGAGAATGGCCCTGAAGGAAGCCGTGGTGGTGTTGCGGTCCCGCCCCACGCCAAACCATGCCTTCCCATCCTGCAGCAGTTCGATGTACGCGATGGCTTCCGCCGTTTCCCCGCTGCCGAGTGCGTGCTCCTCGTATGTTTCAAAACTTGACCTGATATTCAAAACGGTTTTCAGCCCGTTGAAGAACGCGGAAATGGGCCCGTTCCCCGTGCCGGAAACCGACATGGGCCGACCGTCCACCAGAAGGTCCGACACGATGGAAACGGTACCGTTCCTGCTGTCGATATGGTATCCCACAAGGGCGTACGGCAATTCAGCGAACAGGTATGTCTCCTGGAAGACATCGAAAATCTCGCTGCCCGCGAGTTCCTTCCCCGTCGTGTCGGAATGGTGCTTGATGATGGATCCGAACTCCGGATGCATGGCCTTCGGCAGGTGATACCCGAATTCCTGTTCCATGATGAACGCGACGCCGCCTTTGCCGGATTGGCTGTTGATGCGGATAACCGCCTCATATTGCCTCCCGAGGTCCTGCGGGTCGATGGGGAGGTAAGGCACATCCCAGAACTTCGGCTTGTTGTCCGCATAATCCTTGAGGCCTTTGCGGATGGCATCCTGGTGGGAACCTGAGAAAGCAGTGTAGACCAGTTCGCCCACCCATGGATGCCGTTGGTTGACACTCATCCCGGTGCAGGATTCATAGGTCGCAATCAATCCGTCGACGGAAGATATCGCGAGGCCCGGGTCTATCCCCTGGGAATACAGGTTCATGGCCAGGGTGAGGATGTCCACATTGCCGGTGCGTTCGCCGTTTCCGAAGAGGGTGCCTTCCACCCGGTCGGCACCGGCCATCAGGCCCAATTCCGTTGCCGCCACTGCGGTTCCGCGGTCATTGTGCGCATGCAGGCTGATGAGGACGGAATCGCGTCCTGAAAGGTTTCGACAGAACCATTCGATTTGATCCGCGTAGATGTTCGGGGTCGACATTTCCACCGTTGCCGGAAGATTGATGATGACTTTCCTGCCCGGTGTCGGCTGCAGCACATCCAGCACAGCCTCACAGACCTCGCGGGCATATTCCATTTCCGTACCGGTAAAGCTTTCCGGGGAATATTCGTACCGGATGTCGCAATCGGTCTCGGACGCGAGCTGTTTCACCAGTT
>JANYKF010000451.1 GCA_025361665.1 Clostridiaceae bacterium | reverse complement strand
TCCTATTCATTCATCGCGTCCTCCTTCGCCATCGTGCAGGCAGGTGCCATCCCGGTATTCTGCGATGTCACGGATGACCACACGATCGACCCTCACGAGGTGGAGAAACACATCACTTCCAGGACAAAGGGTATCGTGGTGGTTCACCTGTATGGCGTCATGTCGGACATGGGTCCCATTTTGGAAACAGCCAAAAAGCACAACCTGAAAGTCATCGAAGATTGCGCTCAATCTTTCGGTTCCGAGTACAGGGGGGTGAAAGCCGGATTGGTTGGCGATGCAGGCTGCTTCAGCTTTTGCCAGAGCAAGCATTTTACTACAGGCGGCGAAGGTGGAATGGTCGTGACCAATAATGAGGATTTGGGCTGGGAATGCCGTTCTTTCAGGGACCATGGTTATGATGTCAGGATGCGCATGAACATGCTGGCGCTTGAGGAAAAACTTCCATATATCCACAACCGTGTCGGCTTCAACTACCGCATGACTGAAATGCAGTCCATCATCGGCATCAACGAGTTGAAGCGCCTTGACAAGTGGAATCTGGCGAGACGGTATGTCTTTGCCAAAATGTATGATGAGGCCTTTTCCGGGTTGGAAGGCATCAAGAAACTGCCATTCAATTCAGAAGAAAGAAAGAACTCATACTGGTGGTATCCCATCATTTTGGATCTGGAAAAGCTGGATCTCACGGCAGCCAGGTTCACCAAGTACCTTGGGGCCGAAGGGATTCCATGCTATGGCATTCAATGGCCTGAAGCCTATGAGGAAAGAGCATACAAGGAACTGAATGGCTTTGGGACGGCAAAATTCCCGTTCCTGTCAAACGAGTACACGAATCCTGAAACAGTGGATTACTCCAAAACTCTGTGCGTCAATGCGAAAAAATTGCGGGACTCGACATTCAACCTGTTCCTGCATCCCACATGGGAAACAGCTCATATTGAAAGAGTCATTGCCAGTGTCAGGAAGGTTTTGGCCGCACATCTCAAAACCGAAGGAGTATGAAAGCGATGGATTTTTTAGATACTGTCAGGGGATCCTTGCTGGAAGGGTTTTATCCCACTGGCTGGGACATGAAAAAAATCGACGAATGTTGTAACCATGCCGCAGACACTGTGCTGGCAAGGCAACCCTTCTGGAATCCTGAATTTCGGCCGGTAATCTGTGATGGCATTCATGATTTCGACATGATGCTGGGGCATGAAATTGCGATGGAAATTCGTAAAGCCGGACAGGAGGGCATCAAGCTGGCGATGATCCTTCCCGTGGGACCCATGGGAATGTATCGTTGGGCGGTGTATTTTCTTACAGAATGGCAAGTCGACTGCAGCCATGTATATGGATTCAATATGGACGAATGGAGTGACGCTGAGGGAAACACCCTGGAGCCATCGAATCCCGCTGCGTTCCAAAACGCCATGCAGCAGGCCTTCTATGGCCCATTGGGTCAGTTGACGGTTCCTGAAAGCCAACGGAACTTTGCGACGAAGATGAATCTACCGACGTATTCGGAAAAAATCGACGCATTGAAAAGCGGCGGCGCACGCCTGATCACCGTGTTCGGCATTGGCCGCATGTTCCATATTGCTTTTTGGGAACCCCATTTCGCCGCCGAGTTCGACAGCCTGGAAGATTGGAAAAAACAGACCCATCGGCTGGGAGCCAGGCTCCACCCCCTGACGATAGAACAGAATGCCATTACCAGTTTCAAGAGCAGGACCACCCTGGTACCCTGCCGTGCGAACTCCATAGGGCCTGGTTTGTTCCTGCAGTCCGATCGGATCATCGGGGGCTGCGATGGCGCTTTGAGTCGGGGTATGCAGTGGCAGGGCATGTCTTTGTGGGTTACGCTGCGACATGGTCCTGATATGTGGATCCCTTCCAGTTTCATTCCGACGCTTCCGGGCAAATTGTTTTTTCTGGGTGAATTGGCCGGGCCGCTTGTTGCGGAGTGCAACTGATTTTCTTTGGGGAGGTAAGCTTATGACAAAAAGCAATGAATGATGGAAGGAGATTGCTGGATGGGAAAAGTGAAATGGGGTGTGATTGGTGCCGGAGGCATTGCGGATCGGCGCACGATACCCGGGATGATGCTCGCAAAAAACGCCGAACTGGTCGCGGTCATGGAAGTCAATATGGATCTGGCTGAAAAGATACGTGCCAAATACAATGCGAAAAGGGCTTATGACAACGCAGAAGCTCTGTTGGCTGATCCCGAAGTGGAGGCGGTCTATATTGCCTCTCCGGTCATATATCACAAGGCGCAGGCCATCATGGCTGCGCATGCCAAAAAGCATGTCCTGATTGAAAAGCCGATCGCATTGACGGCGGAAGATGGCCGGGAGGTGCTTGCAGTGTGCCGCGAGCAGGGTGTTCTGGCTGCGACCGGCTTCATGATGCGCTTTCATGCCTA
>JANYKF010000432.1 GCA_025361665.1 Clostridiaceae bacterium | reverse complement strand
CTGTTCTTCATCCCGTATGTGAACATTGTCATGTCGATTCTGATCATTGAGGCATTTGTGCGTGCTTTCGGCCGATACGGCATCGGACCGGTCCTGATGATGTTGTTCCTGGGCATTTTCTACATGCCTTATCTGGCGTTTTCCAAGGATGTCCGGTATGTCGGAGCACAGCAGGCTTATGGTCAGCAATACGGGTTCGGGAACGGTTCGCAAGACCCGCCTGGATACGGATCGCAGCATGGGTCTCCGAATGGCCCGCAATATGGTTTCCAGTATAGCCAACAGCATGGCGCACAAACCATATACCCGTATGCACCCCAATCCGGCGCACAGCCCATATATCCGTATGCACCCCAATCCGGCGCACAGCCCGGATACCCATACACCCCACAATCAGATGCACAGCCCGGATATCCGTATGGGCAGCAGGTCGGGCATCAATATATGCCTGTTGTTCCGCAGCAGATGGCTCCCGGCGATGCTCAGTTCCCCCAGCCGTTTGATTCGTCGTACGGTCCCCAGCATATTGCCCCTGATGGAATGCAATATGCGACTCAGACTCCGTTTGCCGCACAAAACGGGTCTCCGCCACCGGATGAACCGGATGCCTCAAGAAAGGAAAAAAATATGGAATAAAATGATGCGTGATCCCATATGTTTATCCGTTTACAACCGGTTTTCAGTCTGTTATTGTTATGGCAGGAAATCCGTCCGGGTTTTTGATTTGAAGGGGGGAGGCTGGTACAATGGATTACAGTTACAACTATAGCATGGATTCCATACCGCCCGGTTTGATGTTCGTCAACCTTCTGGTGGCTGTCTTCTATTTGTTCTGCATGTGGAAACTGTTCACCAAAGCCGGCCAGGCCGGATGGAAGTGCCTCATCCCCATCTACAACTATTACATCATGCTGAAAATTGGCGGGAAACCCGGGTGGTGGCTTCTCCTGATGCTGATTCCGTTCGTGAACATCGTCATTGCCTTCATGATGCTGGCAGCGTTTTTGCGCGCCTATGGCCGATTCGGAGCGGGACCGGTGCTGCTGATGATTTTCTTTGGAATCTTCTACCTGCCGCATCTCGCATTCTCAAGTTCCGTGCAGTACATCGGTGCCCAGCCGGCATACGGTTCTCCCAACAATCCCGGATACGGTCCCCAGTACGGCCAGCAGTATCCACCCCAGGGACAGTATCCCCAGCAGCAATATCCCCAGCAACCCCAATACCCCCAACAGCAATATCCCCAACAGCAATACCCCCAGCAGCAGTATCCGCCGCAGCAATACCCGCCGCAGCAATACCCGCCGCAGGGACAATATCCGCAGCAGCCTCAATACCCGCCGCAGCCGGTTCCGCCACAGGGACAGAACCCGCAGGCCCCATATCCGCAGCAGCCCCAATACCCGCCTCAGCCGCCGTATCCGCCACAGAACAACCTGCCGCCCCAGTGACTCAGGCAGTTCACACGTTTCCGGCATGTACCTCTCGAAGGCTGCGTGAAGCGAGGGAAGCCAGGTGCCGCAGGCGCTGTACGGAAATCGGGGCAGGCTCCCGCATTTTGTAGTCCGGATGGTGCCGTGACAAATGGAGCGGGATATCAGGGGAAATCGCCGCAATCCATTCTGAAAGGGTGACGATATCCCGTTCGGAATCATTCAGGCCCGGAATCAGCAGGGTGGTCAATTCGACATGACACTGCCCATGGCAGTTGCGGATCGTTTCAAGAACAGGTTCCAGCGTGCCTTTGCAGAGATACGGATAGAAATCCGGCGTGATCGCCTTCAGATCGATGTTCATTGCGTCTATGAAAGGCAGAAGTGCCTTCAGCGGGTTTTCCAGGATGTAGCCATTTGTGACCAGCACGTTCTGCAGGCCGGCTTCATGAATGAGCTTAGCACTATCCATGACATATTCGTACCAGATGGTCGGTTCGTTGTAGGTGTAGGCTACGCCGGTATTGCCGTCTTTTCGCATGTCCACGGCCAACCGCTGCAGGTGTTCCGGGGAAAGTTCACGCCAGGGAGCTTCTTCCTGCGAAATGCGCCAGTTTTGGCAAAAATCACAAGCAAGGTTGCAGCCGAACGTGCCAACGGAAAGGATTTTCGTGCCGGGATGGAAAGAGGCCAACGGTTTTTTCTCAATCGGGTCAAGTGCCATCGAGGTCACTTTTGCATAATTCCGGACAAACAGAACACCGCCTTTGTTCTCACGGCTCAGGCACCGGCTGACTTGCCCCGGTTTCAGCAGGCATCGGTGTGGACACAGGCCGCATTGAACTCGGCCATCCTCCAATATTTCCTGATAAAGTGCCGGCTTTCCGACAAAAATCCTTTCTGAATCGATGCCGGATTGTCCTTCGGAACGGGCGGCTGCGCCTGGCAGTGATCCTGGTTTCATTCCACGTACCGCGTGATGGTGAAACGCAATGTCCTGTATTCGCCGGACGGATCGATGCCACCTTTTCGGCAGGCGATGTCGAGTTGCTGCGCCACGGTATCGACACCTTCCAAATCAGGCAGCAGCAAACCTCGTTTATGACCCTTTTCCACAATGACGCCATACAGCTTCGGGTCCAGGTCTGCCTTTGAGAGAACTGGCTCAGCCGGGTTCAGCACATCGACATTCACTTCCAGAAATGGCAGCTCATCCACTGTGACCGGATCAAACCTTGGATCTCCAGTCGATGCGCTGAGGGCATTCTGTATGATTTCCTCCGCGATGGATTCCGTCGTGGGTGCAATGGTGCCGATACAGCCCCGCAGATCCCCGAACTTATGCAGGGAAACGAACACGCCTGCCCGCGACTTCAGGAGCTCCGGCGGGGCATTCGCTTCCTTCGGCGTGATGCGGTGCCGACCGCCAATATATGCCTGCAGGGCTGCCCTGGCGATTCTTACGTGCGGAGGGTGTGCGGTTGTGTTTTGTACAGGGGTTGGTTCGGAGGTCATGGGGGCTGGCGCAGTGGTCATGGGGGCTGGCGCAGTGGTCATGGGGGCTGGCGCAGTGGTCATGGGGGCTGGC
>JANYKF010000370.1 GCA_025361665.1 Clostridiaceae bacterium | reverse complement strand
AACAAGCCTGCCGGCCCAGGGCATTGTCACCCTGATGCACCAGAAGGCAGAACGCCGTTATGTGAATCACCTGCTCTATGTGAGCCCGGTGAAACGAGGGGACGGCATAGAAGTGATTGAAGACATTCTCCCTGTCCGCGGAGTGGATGTATCCGTGCAGCTGCCGTGCGGGGAATGCGCGAAATCTGTCCGGCTGGTACCCCAAGGCGATGCGATTGCCTTTGAGGAGCGCAATGGCAGGGTTTCCTATACCGTTCCGGAGCTGGTGTGCCACCAGATGGTCGAGATTGCTTATTGATTCCTGAAATCATTGAATCCCCAGGGCATTGAATCCTGAAATGACGGAAGCCTGCAAAACATGCCAGTCATGAACGAAACAACATAAGCAGTGAACTGCGTATCCGGGTACGTGGTTCACTGCTTTCCGTTTCTTTTTTGCCACCAATGGGAACAGCGCCACCAACAGCCGGCTCCAAGAACCGCTGTGCTTTTGGCGGTTCTGTGCTACTATGTAGATTGCACATGCTTCGCGGAGAATCACCAGCAAGACCTGTATTTGTGGCCTATGCCTATCGAAGAATTGAGTCTGACAGCACAAATACAGTGTGGATCGCGGGTTTCCCACGAATTGGGATGCGTGCGATGCCCGTCATGACTGCCGGGAAAGGAAATCAGCAATGAACAAATCAGAACCGCTCGGTCGCTGGACAAAGGAAAAATCAGAGGAATTGTACGGTATCAAGAATTGGGGAGCAGGATATTTCTCCATCTCAGATGGGGGTGAAGTGCTGGTAAACCCGCAGAAAGACAACAGCCAGGCAGCCGTCAGCCTCATGGACATCATCTCTGGGGTGAAGGAACGCGGTCTTGACATGCCCGTGCTGCTGCGGTTCGAGAATCTGCTCGATTCCCAGATTTCCTATCTCAACAATTCCTTCCGCAGGGCGATGAAAAAGCTTGGCTATCGCGGCGAGTACCGTGGCGTCTATCCGATCAAGGTCAATCAGCAGCAGCAGGTGGTGGAAGAGGTCACGAAATTCGGCCAGCGCTACCACCACGGACTGGAAGTCGGCAGCAAGCCGGAACTCGTCGCCGCCCTTTCCCAGATGCAGGACAAGGAAGCGTGCCTTATCTGCAACGGATACAAGGACGAGGAATTCATCGACCTCGGGCTCTTTGCCGTGAAGATGGGCTTCAAGTGCTTTTTCGTCATTGAAATGCCGGGTGAACTCGATCTGGTCATTGCACGTTCCAAAATCCTGGGGGTCAAGCCGAACATCGGAATCCGCATCAAGCTGTCTGCGAAAGCAGGCGGCCACTGGACGGAATCCGGAGGAGACCGCAGCATTTTCGGTCTGCGCGTTTCCCAGCTGATAGAAATGGTCGACACGCTGCGGGAAAGGGATATGCTTGATTGCCTCAAGCTGCTTCACTACCACCTCGGCTCGCAAATCCCAAACATCCGGGATATCCGTTCGGCCGTCCTGGAAGCCACCCGGGTCTATGCGGAACTGGTTTCCGAGGGAGCCCCGATGGGGTACCTGGACCTGGGCGGCGGATTGGCCGTGGATTACGACGGCTCAAACACAAACTATACCAACAGCCGTAATTATAGCGTCGAAGAGTATTGCTCCGACATCGTCGAAGCGGTCATGACCACCCTTGACGCCAGCAGCACCGCCCATCCCATCCTTATCACGGAGTCCGGCCGCGTGGTCGTCGCGTACTATTCCGTGCTGCTGTTCAATGTGCTGGATGTGGAAAAGTTCGAATTATACGACATTCCGGACATTCTGCCTCCCGATACGGCCGAGCAGGTCCGAAACCTGCAGGATGTCCTGAAGAACCTCAGCCACAAGAATCTCCAGGAGTGCTACAACGATGCCCTCTACTACCGCGATGAAATCCGCGACATGTTCAAGCATGGCCGGATCACGCTGCGGGAACGGGCATTCGCCGAGAAAATCTTCTGGAACACCATTCATCAGATCGCAAAAGAAAAAAAGAAGCTGAAGCATTTTCCGCTGGATCTTGAGGATATTGAAAGCGCCATCGCGGACATCTATTATTGCAATTTCTCCGTCTTCCAATCCATTCCGGACAGCTGGGCGATTGATCAGCTGTTCCCGATCATGCCGCTTCACCGGCTCCTGGAACTGCCCAAGCGCAATGCGGTCATCGCGGACATCACCTGCGACTGCGACGGCAAAATCGACAAGTTCATCGACCTGCATGACGTCCGGAATACGCTGCCGCTGCATGAAATGAAGGATGGGGATGATTACTATCTTGGCATTTTCCTGGTCGGCGCCTATCAGGAAACGCTTGGCGACCTGCACAACCTGTTTGGCGACACCAATGTGGTGAGTGTACGCATCAGCGACGAGGGACATTATGATTTGGTGCGTGAAATACAGGGTGACAGCGTGGCGGATGTCCTCACCTATGTCGAGTATGACCCGAAAGTCATGCAGAACAACTTCCGCGAGACAGCCGAGGAAGCCATCCGCGAAGGACGCATCACGGTCGGGGATCGCCGGGAAATCATGGTGGCCTACGACAACGGGTTGAGGGGTTATACCTATTTCGAGCGCTGAGGCGCTGGATTTGCAGTGCATTTCCATGCAGACCATAGATGCTTCGCGGCGAATCACCAGGAAGACCTGTGAATGCGCCGATATTTCTACGATTTTGTATTTCATTCAGCGCATTTGCAGGATAGACCATAGATGCTTCGCCCCGAACACCAGGAAGCCAC
>JANYKF010000368.1 GCA_025361665.1 Clostridiaceae bacterium | reverse complement strand
ATTCAGCAGTGTGCCGCCGGTACGCAGGTGATCCATCTTCGATGCTGATTTGATGACGGCCGTCGGCCCGTTCCTGTCCATGCCCTGAACGGGTGATATTCCTTCCGACAGCGGCATCCCGGCTGATCTGCCGTCTGCCGTGGCACCGGTGACCGACCCGAAATACACGTGACAGGTCGTGGGAAGCATGTCGATGTGATAGCTTCCGCCCTTCATGTTCTTCCGGCCATTCACGCACTGATAGTAGCTTTCGAATACCGATTCCATGATGCCGTCCGCATACGGGTCGTCATTCCCGTATTTGGGCGTACGGTGGAACAGCTGGCCGCGAAGGTCTCCGTATCCGACGAAGTTGGCCTTCAGCGCCGACATCAGATCCGTCATGGAGATCTCAGCCCGGTCATAGACTTGCAGCCTGATGGCCGACAGGCAGTCCGTGATCGTGCCGATGCCCACTCCCTGAATGTAGGTCGTGTTGTATCTGGCTCCGCCCGCATTGTAGTCCTTCCCGCGGCCGATGCAATCGTCGATGACCATTGAAAGGAAGGGCGAGGGCATATAAAGTGCATAAAGCCGTTCAATGATGTTGTTGCCAAGAATCTTCAGATTCACGAAATACGCCAGCTGTTTTTGGAATGCGTCAAACAACTGCTCATACGTTAGGAAGTCCACCGCCTCTCCTGTCCGGAGGCCGATCGTTTTTCCCGTCCTGGGGTCGATGCCGTTGTACAGGGCAATCTCCAATATCTTGACAAGGTTCAGGTAGCCGGTGAGGATATAGCTTTCCTTGCCGAATGCGCCGACTTCCACGCATCCGCTGGTGCCGCCGTCGCGGGCATCCGAGAGGCTCTTTCCCTGGCGCAGCAGTTCCTCCACGACCGCATCGGCATTGAAGACCGAAGGCTGCCCGCGGCCTTTCTTGATAAGCTGGCAGGCGTGCCTGAGGAAACTGTCCGGATTTTTCCGGCTGAGCTGGATATTGGAGCTGGGCTGGAGGATGGCCATTTCATCGATGACATCCAGAAGCAGATGAGATACCTCGTTGACGCCATCCGACCCATTGGTTGTCAGCCCGCCCACGTTAATGTTGGCGAAATCCGTATAAGTGCCGCTTTCCAGAAGTGTGACTCCCACCTTGGGCGGAGCCGGCTGGTTGTTGAACTTGATCCAAAAGCATTCAAGCAGTTCCCGGGCCTTTTCCTTGTCCAAATCCCCATTCTCCAGCCCTTTTCTGTAAAAAGGCACCAGATGCTGATCCAGCCTGCCGGGATTGAAGGAGTCCCAGGTGTTCAGTTCCGTGATCACCCCGATATGCACGAACCAATACATCTGTAATGCTTCCCAAAAAGTTTCCGGAGGTTGTGAAGGTACTCTGGACGTGACCTTGGATATTTCCAACAGTTCCATTTTTCTACCCGCATCAGTTTCCCGTTCCGCCATATCGGCTGCCAGTCGCGAATAGCGTTCTGCAAGCCGGATGACCGCATGAGCACATATTTTCATGGCTTTCCATTCTTCCATTTTGTCGTAGGCTTCCGGATCCTCGAACCGGTCGACACCGCCCTCGGCCCTGTCGATTTCTTCTATGAAATTCATAAAACCTTTCCGGTAGAGTTTTCCATCGGCCACCGTGTGCCCGGGTGCCCGCTGCTCCATGAATTCCGTGAAAATTCCGGCATCATAACAGGCAAGCCATTGCGGAGACATTTCCGCGAACACTTTTTCCCGCATCGTTTTCCCCTGCCAGTAAGGAATGACAACCTCCCGATAGCTTTTCATGGCATCGGAACTGACGGTAAAGGAAATCTTTTCTCTGCTGTTGACGGTCTCCAAATCCCGTATGCTGTGACAGCATAATTCGGGATAGGTGGGCGTAGCCAGCGGTTCTCCGCCCCTTTCCCCGACAATCAGCTCTCCCGGCTGTATGGCAATCCGCTTGTTTTCCATGATATGCCGAAACACCAGTGCCCGAAGGACCGGTGTGGAAACCCGCCCCTCATGCAGTTTCATCGCTTCGGTCGCCAAAAGCGCCCGTTCCGCGGAAAGGCTTGGCTGACCCTCCACGCTGGCGGCTCTGAGGGCCGCAATCCTGTCATTCATCCGCATTGCCTCCCGCTTCATGGACAACCGGCGTCAATTGAACCTTTTTCACTCATAAAGCATGGGCCTGTACCCTTGTGCCATGACAGCAGAAGAATTCCATATGCCCCTCCCCCGAACCCCTGAAAGG
>JANYKF010000297.1 GCA_025361665.1 Clostridiaceae bacterium | reverse complement strand
CATCGAGATCTTCATCAGGAACCGGTCCAGCTGCGCTTCCGGCAGCGGATAGGTGCCCATGTACTCGACCGGGTTCTGTGTGGCGATGACCATGAAGGGTTCCGGCACCTTGTAAGTCTTTCCATCCACCGTGACCTGACGCTCCTCCATCACTTCGAGCATGGAGGCCTGGGTCTTCGGCGAGGTGCGGTTGATTTCATCCGCGAGGATGACATGGCTCATGATATTGCCCTTGCGAAATTCGAACTCCCCGGTTTTCGGGTTGAAGACGGAAAAGCCCGTGATGTCGGACGGCAGGATGTCCGGTGTGAACTGGATGCGGCTGAAGGAGAGGTTGACGGACTTCGCCATGGCGAAGGCCATGGTGGTTTTTCCGATTCCCGGGACATCTTCGATCAGCACGTGGCCTGATGCGGCCAGCGCAATGACCATCAGCCGAGAGGCAGATTCCTTGCCCACCAGGACCTGGCCGATGTTGTCCACGATTCGCTTCATGATGACATTTGTTTCACTCATTCCATTCATCCTCCAGATTGTTCCTCTGATCATACGCCAAAGGCAGCCGGGCTGTGCAAAGAATGATCCGCAACAGGGAATCTTCGCACCACATTTGTATTGTACAACGGCACACAGTTGATTGTATGCGTTTTTTTCACATGTATCGGCCATTTCCGCATGAAGGTCATGAAAGTGGTCATATCAGTCGGAATGGTGATTCCTGCGGGGAATCGTGGTCTGAATGACGGAAGGCGGGAATGACCGTCGTGATGTGCCGCCTTGATATGCCGCCTTGATGTGCCGCCTTGATATGCCGCCTTGATGTGCCGCCTTGATATGCCGCTTGATATGCCGCTTGATATGCCGCCTTGATATGCCGCCTTGATATGCCGCCTTGATATGCGGAAAGGGCTCCGGGGAAACCCCGAAGCCCTTTTGGTGCGAAAGGCGGGATTTGAACCCGCACGTACTTGCGTACACTAGAACCTGAATCTAGCGAGTCTGCCAATTCCACCACTTTCGCCCGCCACAACCGCAAAATGAATTATACACAGTTCATGGGCGAAATGCAAGCATGTTTTTCCGCATCGCGTGAACGAATTACGAAACAATTGGCATGCAAATGCGGTTTTCCCGTATCTGCATGCCAATCATAATTCCATATCGGAAAAGGGTTGCCGCCTATTTCGTAAAATTCAGGAAAAGCTTGTAGAACAGGTTGTTGTCCGAGAACGCCGTGACGGATATTCCGTATAGCATGGCAATGACGAGGACGCCCAACAGGATGTCAGCCAGGATGACTAGCTTGCCGCCGCGCAGCTGCACGCGCAGAAGGACGGCATTGCAGACCGAAACGACCGACATCACGATGAACGCGAAAACAACCGCGCCGGAACGGGTCTCCCCGAAATTGTAAGGCGGCAGGTTCGAGTTGAAAAAATTGAGGAACCAGTACAGCAGCCCTATCACAAGAACCGCTGAGACAATGATCGCATAGAGGGGCAGTTTCTTTCCCTTCTTCATAAGAGGCGCAATGGGCGCCATGCCGGGACTCTGCTGCGGCGGATATGGCTGCTGTATCCCGCCCGGCATGCCAGGCTGGGGGGAGTAGGGATTCGGAACCCCTTGCTGCTGGTTCGGCGTCGCATACTGGAATCCTGCGGCGGGCGGCGGCGTCTGGGTGGATGGCGCAACCGGCTGGGGTTTATAGGCCGGGACAGGTTGAAAAGTTGACGGGGGAGCCTGCTGATAAGCCTGAGACGGCGTTTGAACTGCCGAGGGGGGTGCCTGCTGAAATACCGGCGGCGTCACCGGCTGATACATCGGCTGCGATGCCGGCTGGGCAGACACGGATGACGCAGCAGAGGATGGCGGCTGAACAGGCATGGATGGCGGCTGAACAGG
Organism: Clostridiaceae bacterium; assembly: GCA_025361665.1. GTDB lineage: Bacteria > Bacillota > Clostridia > DSM-8532 > DSM-8532 > JAEWSN01. The sequence goes on along the minus strand of JANYKF010000297.1, from coordinate 2,293 downwards.
CATGGATGGCGCAGGAGAGGATGCTGGCTGGGCAGCAAACGGATCGTAGGAGGCCGTGCTGCCGACTGGCGCTGACGCTGCATCCGGTACGGCTGCAGCAGACTGCCTGGCTCCGCAGTCGGGGCAGAATAGCGCTTCACCCGGTAATTCAGTGCCGCATTGGGTGCATTTCTTCATTTCATCCATGGGAACCCTCCATTCACGGAATTCAGTGGGAGCGGGTTCGTTCAACGTGCCTGCGTGATGCATCCATCGTATCACTGCAAACGAACCGTTTCAATCATTGTTTTCCATGAGTGGACTGCCGCTGCAATATGGCGCAGGTCCGGAACGAAATATTTCCCGACATGCCGCAATGAGTTGAATCGGTCCCTGCGATTGGTATAGAATGGACGCAGGATGATCAGCCATCCAAAAACGGATGAAAACAGGAGGATTTGAGACATGTACAAGAAGAAACTGATGCTCGTTCTCGCCCTGATGCTCGTTATCGCCTTGCTTGCCAGCTGTGGCGGCGCCACCGGAGCCGGAAAACTGAAAGTCGGCATGGTGACCGATGCCGGGACCATTGATGACAAATCCTTCAACCAAGGCACCTGGGAAGGCGTCGTGAAGGCCGGCAAGGACTACAAGCTGGAAACGCAGTACCTCAAGCCCACAGGGACGACACAGGCCGATTACACGAAGGAAATGGGCAACCTGTATGATTCCGGGTACCGGATGATCGTCTGCCCCGGCTTCAAGTTCGAGACGGCTGTCTTCGAGGCGCAGGACAAATACAAGGATGCCAAGTTCGTCCTCATCGACGGGTCCCCGAACAACGGCAAGTTTGACGATACCAGGGTTGCCAAGGTCGGAACGAACACGGTCGCCATCTTCTTCGCAGAGCATGAATCCGGTTTCCTCGCCGGTGTGGCCGCGGCAGTCCAGCTCAAGGAAGGCGATGTCGGCTTCATCGGCGGCATGGAGATTCCTGCCGTCCAGAAGTTCAACTGGGGCTTCCAGCAGGGCGTGAATTATGCCAATGCGAATTATGCCACCAAGATCACCATCAAGGCGGAAAATGTCATCTACCAGGGCACATTCAGTGAAATGGCCGCCGGACAGCAGCTGGCAGCCCAGATGTACGACAAGGGCGTGAAGGCCATCTTCGCCGCGGCCGGCGGTGTCGGCGTCGGCGTCATCAACGAGGCGAAAACCCGTGCCGGAGCAGGCAAGGAAGCCTGGGTCGTGGGCGTGGACGTCGATCAGTATTCACAGGGCATCTACACGGGCGACAAATCCATCATCCTGACATCCGCCATGAAACAACTCGGCCAGGCGGCCATCAGCATGGTCAAGGCGGAACTCGACGGCAAGTTCCCCGGCGGACAGACACTCACGTTCAACGCCGCGAACGATGGCGTGGGAATTCCCGCCTCCAACCCGAACCTGTCCAGCGATGCGCAGGCCAAGGCAAAGGAAGTCCTTGCCAAAATGAAAAAAGGCGACATCAAGGTTTCCGATGTACAGGGCAGCTTGATCAAATAGGAAATTCCTGATTCATTCGCGACAGGAAAACGGTCCCCACTATCCCCTCGAGCGTCGACCACCGGAAGCGCCGTCAGGACAGGGCGGACCGTTTTTTTGCCGTGATGCTGACATTCGGACCCGCATCTGAAGATCGGACCCGCATCTGAAGATCGGTCACGCATCTGATGAAGAACAATCCCCTTACGCCTCCAATATGAATGGGGGCGGCATCCCCTCCCCATTCTGCAGAGAGCAAGGAGGAATCTTCATGGAACATGTCGTGGAGATGCTGAACATCCGCAAGGAATTTCCGGGGGTCCTCGCAAACGACAACATCACGCTCAGCCTGCGAAAAGGCGAAATCCATGCCTTGCTCGGAGAAAACGGCGCAGGGAAATCCACCCTCATGTGCATCCTGTTCGGGCTTTATCAGCCGGATGGCGGAAGCATCGCAATCCGGGGCAAAACCGAGGTCATCGCGAACCCGAACGTGGCCACCGACCTCGGCATCGGCATGGTTCACCAGCATTTCAAGCTTGTCCACAATTTCACGGTCACGGAGAACATCATCCTGGGGATGGAACCGACGCGGTATGGCATCCATGTCGATTTGCGCTCGGCATCCGCGCGGATCCGCAAACTGTCGGAACAATACGGGCTGAATGTGGATCCCGACGCGAAAATCGAAGATATTTCGGTCGGCATGCAGCAGCGCGTGGAAATCGTCAAGATGCTGTACCGTAATGCGGATGTATTGATTTTCGACGAACCCACCGCCGTG
>JANYKF010000292.1 GCA_025361665.1 Clostridiaceae bacterium | reverse complement strand
GGCAAGCCGGGCCGCAAGCCCGGGGAACAGGACGGAACCCCATGATCATCAAAAATGCCGAATTCATTACGTCTGCCGTTGAAAGCAGCCAGTATCCCGACTGGGACTGTCCCGAAATCGCAATGGCCGGGCGGTCGAATGTGGGAAAATCCTCCCTCATCAACGCATTGTGCAACCGGAAGGGCCTTGCACGCGTGGCGGCCGCTCCGGGCAAAACCCGGCTCGTCAATTTCTATCGGGTCAACGGGGAAATATCCCTTGTCGATCTCGCGGGATACGGATACGCCCGTGTCGCCAAGACGACAAAGGCAACCTGGGGTCCGATGATCGAGACGTATCTGAAAACACGGCAGCAGCTCTGCCTGGTATTGCTGCTGCTCGACATGCGTCACGACCCGTCGGAGGAGGACCTCCTCATGGAACGCTGGCTCCAGGCGACGGGACGGACCTATGGCATCGTGCTGACGAAGGCCGACAAGCTGACCCGGCAGGAACAGGCCAGGCGGCTGGATGTCTTGCGGAACCTGCTGCTTCCGGATGCGTGTGGAATTTTCCCGGTTTCCGCCGACAAGTGGACCGGGCTTGATGATTTATGGCAATTGATGGCGGATGCGGCGAATCGGGAGAATACGATCTCGAAGGGCAGATGATTGATGCTTCACCACGAACACGAGGAGACTCCTGCAAATGCGTCCGAGTCTGTTGGTTTATGTTATTTGAATAACGCATTTACAGGATAGATGAACGCTTGCGGAGGGGGATAAGGAATGAATGCGGAAATCATTGCCGTCGGAACAGAACTCCTGATGGGGCAGATCACAAACACCAATGCCCAGTATCTGTCGCGGCGGCTCGCCGACCTCGGCATCCGCGTCCTTTACCACAGCGTGGTAGGCGACAATCCGCAGCGGCTGTCCGACAGCCTGGCTCTGGCTTTGTCCCGGACGGACGTGGTCATCATGACCGGGGGTCTTGGCCCGACCCGGGATGATTTGACGAAGGAAACCGTGGCAGCGGCTTTCGGACTCCCGTTGATCCTCAATGAGGAAGTCCATGGGCAGATTGCCGCGTTTTTCCGGAAAATCAACCGGGACATGGTGGAGAGCAATGCGAAACAGGCATATCTCCCCGCCGGCAGCACGATCATCCCGAACCGGAATGGAACGGCACCCGGATGCATCATCCGGAAGGACGGGAAAATCGTCGCCCTTTTCCCGGGTCCGCCCAAGGAAATGATTCCAATGTTTGAAGACACTTTGTTTCCCTGGTTCGAACAGATGACGAACCAGGTGCTGGCATCCAGGATGCTCAGGGTTTTCGGCATCGGCGAGTCCATGATGGAAGACAAGATTCTCGATCTGATCGAGGCCCAGTCGAATCCGACCATTGCCCCGTATGTCGGGGACGGCGACGTGGTGGTGCGCGTCACGGCCTCCGCGCGCACGCGGCCTGAAGCCGAGGCGCTCCTGGATCCCTGCGTACTGGCGATTGGGGAGCGGCTGGGAGATTTCATCTACACCACCGATGGCACACCGATGGAAGAAGTTGTCGGACACCTTCTGATGATGCGCAATCTGAAGATTTCCGTGGCCGAATCCTGCACGGGAGGGCTGATCGCGGCGAAACTCGTCAACGTGTCCGGCATTTCCGCCGTTTTTGAACGCAGCTATGTGGTTTACGCGGACTCGGCCAAAAAAGGGGAACTGGGTGTTTCCGCGACGACCCTGGAAAGATATGGCGCAGTCAGCCCGGAAACCGCATTGGAAATGGCGGAGGGTCTGCAGAAAAAAACCGGCTGCGATGTCGCCGTGGCTGTCACGGGTATTGCCGGACCTGAAGGCGGCACGCCCGGGAAACCGGTCGGACTTGTCTACGTCGCGGTGAAGATGCAATCCGGTGTCGTCTGCCGGGAATTCCGGATGAACGGGAACCGGGAACGCATCCGCACGGTGACCGCCCTGCACGCGCTGGACATGGTTCGCCGCACGCTGCTGGCTTTACCGGATTGAGGGAGACGCGGCAGAAACCGAATTCGCTGCTCCTGGAAATGCAAGGGAGGTCCATGTGGGAGATCCGACCCCGATAGCCGTGAAAAAGCCCCTTTCCCGCGTGATGGGTGCGGCGGGCATGATCATGATCGCGACCTTGCTCAGCCGCGTGACGGGTTTCCTCCGGACCGCCCTGATCCAGGTCGTGATGATGCCGAAAGGATATTCGGATGAGTTCATCCTGGCTTTCAGCCTGCCGGACATCGCGTTCAACCTTTTGGCCGGAGGTGCCATCGCGGCTGCCCTCATTCCCGTCATGTCCTCCTTCCTTTCGAAAGGGAAGGAGGAAGATGCCTGGAAAGCGCTGAGCACCTTCCTCAATGTCTCGATGATTGCCATGCTGGTGCTGGAAGTTGTATTCCTCATCTGGACGGACGGGATTCTCGCACTGGTGGCAGCCGGGTATTCAGGCAAAGGGACGGGGGATCGGCAGATGCTTGTCACCCTCACGCGCATCCTGCTGCTCAATGTGCCGTTCATGATGCTGGCCGGACAGTGCAACGGCATCCTCAATTCCTACAGAAAGTTCGCGGCGGCTGCATTCGGGCCGGTCATCTACAACATCTGCACCATCATCGGCATCGGTTTGTTCGGCGGCTCGAACGTGTACCTGGTCGCGTGGTCCATCGTGGCCAGCGCCGCTGTTTTCCTTTTTGTCCAGCTCGCCGCCACCTGGCGGCACTTCAAACGCTACCGGTTTGCCCTGGAATGGCGGCATCCCGCATTTCGGAAGATGCTGAAGCTGGCCGTTCCCTCCCTGATGTCCTCGTCGATTGTCGAATTCAACAATGTGGTGGCGCGCGGTTTCGCGACTTTTCTCCCGGAGGGCATGCTGACCCTTCTCTACAGTGCAAACCGGACCTGGCAGCTCCCCATGGGCATCTTCGCGCAGAGCATTGGCATCGCGATGCTGCCGACGCTTTCGGCGCACCATGCCGCGAATGAAACGGATGCATTCAGGAGATTGTTCAACCGCGGTGTCCGCGCTGTTTTCCTCATCAGCCTTCCGATATCCGTCATCATGATGGTCCAGAACCAGCAGATCATGCGGGTTCTTTTCAAGTGGGGCGGCAGCGTGCCGGAAACGGATGTCTACTATAGCGGCCTCGCCCTGCTCGGATACGGTTCAGCCCTCATCTTCGCTTCCATTCTCGGCATGACCATCCGCGCCTTCTATGCCATGCACGACAGCATCACGCCCCTTATGAACGGGATCCTGGGCATCGGCGTGAATTTCGGGTTCAATGCGCTGTTTCAGCATTTCACGAATTTCGGGATTGCCGGAACGGCTTTGTCCTATTCGATCACGTCCCTGTTCAACATGATGATCCTCCTGTACGTGTTTTCCCGCAAAACCGGCATCCGCTTTTATTCCGACAATTGGCTGTTTTTCGGGAAATGCTTCATTGCGATCATTCCGGCCGGTGCCATGCTTTACGCGCTGGTCCTGCTGATCAGGCCCGATGTCAATTCCAAGGCATCGCAAATCATCTGCCTGGCCATCCCTGCCGTCACCTGCTGCGCCGCGTTCTATTTCATGGCTCTGCTTCTTCACATCCATGAAGTGTCGATGCTGCGGGAAATGGTGGCCGCCAAATTCATCAGAATCCGAAAAAAACCGGATTCGATGTCTTGACGTTTGTCTGCCCCTTCGATATAATGAGAACAAATGTTCGTGTAAGAGGAGGCTGTGTTTATGGCAACGGGATCGGAAGAAAAGAAAAAGGCGTTGGAAACCGTGATGGCGCAACTCGAGAAACAGTTTGGGAAGGGTGCCGTCATGAAACTCGGTGATGTCAGCCATGTGGCGACGGACACCATTCACACCGGAGCCCTCTCGCTGGATATCGCACTCGGTATCGGCGGACTCCCCCGCGGGCGCGTCGTCGAAATCTT
>JANYKF010000291.1 GCA_025361665.1 Clostridiaceae bacterium | reverse complement strand
GCCAGCCGCCGCGTTTGTTGGCGGCGTTGACTACACCGGCTTCGGGCCGATTGCGTGCGTGCTCTCTGAGGGGCTGAAGGGGGCCGTGATCGGCAACGGCAAAGCGTGCCTGGGATGGTTCCGCGATGTGCGGTGCGATCCGCCCGATTGGCCGATGAGGCCGGTATTGCGGCAAGCCGTGACCATCGACGCTCCCGGCGATTCCTGGCAGGTCGAGTTCTTCGACCCGGTGACCGGCAAATCCACCGGCGATAGCAGGCTGACCGTTCGCGATGGGCGCGTCCGGATAGTTCTGCCGGAGTTTCGGGGGTCCATCGCGATCCGGCTGAAGCGACTGAATTCTTGACGCACCGCCCGGACGCCGGAGCCATGAGGGGGAAGGTCTCCTTGATCGTGAGTTTCTGAGACCCCCGCCCTCCACCCCATGTGCCCTCGCTGTTTCTGCCTTCGCTTTTAGTCTCAACAGTCATCGGGCGTGAGACTGAATCCAACCGCCACCGGCGGATTCTCCTTGGCGGCGTTCAAATCTCACTGTAGTGAATTGCCCGCCCGAGAACCAAGAACCCCAAACCAAGGAGCAAGTCATGTCCAAGAACACGAAGAAGTCGGAGCGGTCTTTTGGTCTGTCCCCCGAAGAGGTTGCCGAACTCAAGGCGGAGTTCACCGGATCCAACCGGCTGCCCAATCCGCACAGGTCGGGGGCATACAGGTTCACGATTGAGGCGATGCTGGCCCTCGGGCCGAATCAGCCCCACCCCGTCGCCGAAGTCCACGAGGCGTTCAAGAAGACGGCTGGGGAAGCGTGGTACAAGACCTGGGCGGCAAAGAAGAGCGGCCATGACGCCGACGTTCGATTTCTCCAGAACCTCGGCGTGTTGCAGAGGACGGCGGATTACGGTCGGCGGCTCCTCGAAGTCGGCCAAAAGGTCATGGGCACGAAAGGCGTGGTCATCGACCTGACGCGAGACGACAAGGGCGAGCTGCTGGTGTCACTGAACACAGACAGCAACAAGCCCCAGAAGCCCGGCCGAGCGCCCAAGGTCGAGACGGTCGCCAGCAAGCCCCAGAAGCCCCGGGACAAGCCGAAAGCCAAGAAGAACGGCAAAGCCCCCAAGAAGTCGGCCAAGAAGCCCCGGAAGGCGAACCAGAAGAAGGCGGCGAAGGCGAAGTAGGAGCATCAGAGGGCGGGCGGATTTCCAACCCGCCCTCTTGAGGTTCATGGAGCGGTTTATTCCAGCAGAGAAAGGACGACGGACATGAGCGGAAGCCTGTATCACACTTGTACCGTCTGCGGAGAGAAAACCTCATGGTATCGCGACCGGAGAAATCGGATTACGCGGATTTGTATTCACGAAGACCCCAGGATCGGCAAGAAATGCCCCGCCAGTAAGACGCCACTGCACGAGCAGATGGGCGCAACAAAAATGCCGAGCGATTGAAGAAGGTGGGGGGAACCCGCTTCGGGGAGTACCGCTCGGCAAGTTGGCGGGTAGTACAGCCACCCCCAGCTCCTCCGCAAGCTGAACCTTGAACGCGCCACATTGACTCCCGCTCCACTGCTGACTATCACGACGCAGACGGCATTCAACCCAAGGAGCAGTCGATGATTTCAGAGCAACAGAAAGCCGAGTACGCCGAGATGGCAGCGAAGATGATGGAGACGACGCCGGCCGAAGTCCCCGCCGGTCTCTTGCGGAGAATCGGGCACGTCCATGAACTCTACAGGCGTCATACGGCCCATATGGACCTGGACATCCGGACGCTGTTGGCGGCCATGGTGGTTGAGCAGAGCGGGCTGGTGCCATGGGAGGATTGAGGTCTGGCAGCGTATCCCGCAGAAATGCGAGATTCTGAGATTTTGGTGCCGAACATTGTATTTCCGTCGTTCCGTCGATGCCGTGTTGGTCTCACCGTCAGATTCGGCTGAGACTGGAGGGCGAAACGGCGACCGACATGGTGGTGGAGAATAGGGGGATGACGGAGGGACAAAGCGGTTGAGGCAGTGGTCAGGGCCTGTCTGCAATTGCAGACATCCGCCCACCGGAAGCGATAGAGCTTTCTTCGCTGGGGGTCGCCGACTTTCAGTGGCGCACCTCTCTCGGGTTGGTCCTCAGGATGAAATATGTCCGCACCTTGCCGTCGCGTTCCATACTCAATGCATGACCCCGCTCAGCCAGCCGCAGACCATATCGATTGTTGCCGCTCGTTCTGGTCAGCATCATGGCGTTCAGCATCAGCCGTTCTCTCCATGGTTTTCTATTCGGCTTTTCGCAGTGTGCCTGCCACGCCGCTGAATCCCGATCAAGCATCAGCTCTTGCACGGCTTCAGCAAGTTGATCGGGGTAGATCGGCTGGTTGCAGCGACCATAGGCAACACGGAGGACGGCCCAGAAGATGGAACCGAGCCGCGCAGGAATGATAACACCTTTGCCGTTGATGCTGATTTCATCGAACACCTCGGGGGTCTTTCGCAAGAAGGAATAGTTGCGTGAGATAGCCATAATGAGGTCATCCTAGGTCGTATTTTCTGCAAAACCATACAAACGTGGATATTTTATTATTATTTTTTGTGTGACTATTGTTTG
>JANYKF010000289.1 GCA_025361665.1 Clostridiaceae bacterium | reverse complement strand
ACTTTCCATCAATGTGCCGGATGACCTGCAGGAAGTGCGGATGCCCAAAATCATCCTGCAGCCGCTGGTGGAAAATGCCATGCTGCACGGCATCCTGGAGACCGAACGGGAGTATGGAACGATTGTTATCACCGGTCGGCGTGAGGCAGGCCGGGTGATCATTTCCATTTGCGATGACGGTCAGGGGATGGATGCGGATACTGTGACGCACCTTGTTGAAAAGCCCACAGCCGGATACGGTGTCCGCAACATTGACGGGAGATTGAAAATCCTCTATGGAGATTCCTTTGGTCTTCGTGTGGAAAGCACCCCCGGCAAAGGTACTACGGTCGACGTTGTGCTGCCGGGCTGAAGAACTTTCCGTCACATCAGCGTGGAAAACAGCCGAAGGCCTGCTCCTGCGACCTTCTGGTACCATGGCCGGTTTTTCCAGTCGGAATAGCGGATTTCCTTGCACAGGAGAAGCGTTTTCACAAAGTCTTCGTGCACGGCTGACACGATGGGAGAATGGCAGAACCAGACGGCATTCTCATATTGCAGGTAAAAACTGCGGAAATCGAAATTGACCGTTCCGACCAGCGCGTGTTCATCATCGCTGACAATCATTTTCGCGTGCATGAAACCGGGCGTGTATTCAAAAATCCGGACACCGGAAAGCAGCAGGCGTCCGTAGTGGCTGCGTGTCACCAGATGCACGTACCATTTGTCCGGCACGGAAGGCGTGATGATCCGGACATCCACGCCGCTCTCGGCTGACCGGCCAAGGGAGTCCAGCATGTCTTCCTCGAGAATCAGGTAGGGGGTCGTAATCCAGACATACCGGTTCGAAGACTCGATCATCTGCTGGCAGACCGCCTTGGCCGGATTGTGCGGATTGTTGGATGGACCGTCCGTGAATGGCTGGATATATCCGCCGGTGTGAAGGCGTTCGGGTGGTTCCGCCGTTGCTGCTTCGTGAAGGGAAGCGGGCGGATCCGCCTTCGTTGCATCTTTGCCCGTCGCGCACCAGGACAGATAATCCCGTTCGGGCTTTTTCGCATCGATGTCCCACATGACCAGAAAAGACAAGGTCAGGCTCCAAACACCGTCACCCGTGACCCGGACAGCCGTGTCCTTCCAGTGGCCGTATTTGCGGTTGAGGTTCACATATTCGTCAGCCAGGTTCACTCCGCCCGTATAGGCGACCAGGCCGTCGATTGAGATGATTTTCTGATGGTTGCGGTAGTTCAGATAAAGATTCGACACATGCCTCACAATCGGATTGAAGCTTTTCACCTGCAGCCCGGCCGTGCGAAGCAGGGTTCGTTCATAACGGGAGAGCAGCATGCCGCCGAAATCATCGATGAGAAATCGGATTTCCACGCCCTCTTCCGCCTTTTTCCGGAGGATGGCGGATACGCGGTCCCACAGGAAGCCTTCGCTTACAATGAAGAACTCCAGGAAGATGAACCGTTTCGCGTTTTCCAGATCGTCACAGAGTGCGTCAAAACAATACTCGCCCAAGGAATAGAAATTCGAGTCCCCTTCCCGGTAAATCGGGAAGCCGTGGTGATGGAGATAACGCGCGATGCGGACTCTTTCAGGGTACAAGGCCGAGAATTCCGAAAGGAGTCCCGCCGAACTGTCATCCGGGTCCCACAATTCCTTTGGCATACCGAAGGCCTGCTGCCGGCGGAAGCGGCGCTGGTTTGCGCGGCCCCATAAAAAATACAGGATCAGGCCGAAAACCGGCAAAACGAAAACGATCAGCATCCATGCGATTTTATAGGAAGGACTTTCGTGCCGGTTGACCAGTTTGACGATGGTGAACACGCTGAACGCCTGAATGAAGGCATACAGATAAACGCCTGCTTCAAGCAGGGTGTTTGCCATCCAGATGAACAGCAGGATTTGGGCCAATACCGCCATGACGGCCATTGTCAGCCTGAGTCCCGCATCCAGGTTTGAATTGTGCCGTCGCTTCATGCATTGTTTCCCTCTCAAAGGGGTACTGCCAGGGAGACCGTCGTACCTTTCCCGGGAGCAGACCGGACCTGCAGTTCTCCGCGCAGCAATTCCACGCGTTCCCGCATCCCTTCCATGCCGAAACCACTGCCGGCACGGCGGTTTTGCACCCGTTCGGCCACCTCCGCGGAATCGAAGCCTTTGCCATTGTCACGGATGATGGCCTTCAGCGCAATGTCCGTCACCTCGATGAATACCTCCACGAGGGTTGCTTCCGCATATTTCGTGATGTTAGTCAAGGATTCCTGCACAATCTGAAAAATGGCGGCTGTCAAGTAATGCGGAAGGAAGGCGTCACTTCCCGTGAGGGTCAGCTCGGGCTTGGCGGTGCCGGATTCTGCAAAGGCCTGAATACGGGATCTCAGGGCCATGAACAGGCCATCCTCAAGCCAGGAGGGCTTCAGATTGTAGATGAGGGTGCGGATGTCGGCAGAGGCCATCTTGATTTGCGTCTGAAGCAGGTTCAGCTGCCTTGCGGCCTCATCCGAATCTCCCCGCTCCAGGAATTTCCTGCATATTTCCGTCTTCAGGGTAAGGTTTACGACAGTCTGGGCGGGCCCGTCATGAATGTCGCGCGCCATGCGTTTTCGCTCATCTTCGTGTGCTGTCAGGATTTTCCGGCTCAATTCGATCAATTGACGGTTCATGACAGTCAATCGTTCGTTCAGGTCTTTCTGCTCCTCCAGCAGATCCTGCTGTTCACGGTACAGCAGGCTGTTTTCCAGCGCCACGGCCGCCTGCGCGGTGAAGGCACGCATCAGCCGCTCATCGTCTGTGGAATAGGGGAGGATTTGCCTCGCCCGCTCCTCCGGTGCAGCCATGTCAATCTTGATGTCAGGATTCATTTTCCGGTTGATCAGCTGGATCACGCCGATGATGTCGTCCTGGCGGCTCTTCATGGGCAGCGTAAGCATCGAGCAGGTATGATAACCGGTCAGTTCATCGAAACTGCGGTTGTGATGATAGGGGGCACCATCCGGAAGCCGGTACGCATCCGCAATGCGGACAGGCTGTCCGGTCAGGACGGTGTGGCCGCTGATGCTGTCGGTGCGAATCGGGGTGAAGTCCGTTTCGAAATCGAACGTGACACTGTGGTTGCGCGCATAGGCAAACTGCAGGGCCCGATTGGCCGTATCTCCGCTCCGGATCGCCGCAAGGCGGTGCGTGTCGTTTTCCACGACAAGGTAAAGGGACCCCGCATCGGAAGCGGTCAGCTCC
>JANYKF010000258.1 GCA_025361665.1 Clostridiaceae bacterium | reverse complement strand
TTCGCCCGGCGGCAAGCGCACTTCCGGCCGCAAGCCCGAACCTATTGTATCATTCCTTTTCAGGCTCATGCCATGGAGTATTCATACCTATTTGTTTGCTGCGTGCCAGACAATCAAAACTCACTCAGACCAGCCGGACTCGACCTTTTCACTCGGGTCCGCAGCATTCGTTTTCCGTATTTCCCCATGCGGCGACTTCCTGTACTGCGTGGGGGATATCCGATAGGCCGCCTGAAAACGCTTGCTGAAATGAAACTGGCTGCAGTAGCCAAGCCGGTCGGCGATGGAGAGGATAGACAGGGAGGTATTCAGCAGGAGGGCTTCGGCCATTTTCATCCGGAGCGATTCAAGGTATTGTTTGGGCGGTATTTCCTGCACCAGTTCAAAAATCTGTCGAAACCTGCGTTCCGAAAAGCCAGCCTTTTCCGCCATGCTTTTGACCGTGATGTTTTTCCCGAGATTTGCATTCAAGTAGAGGACCACCCGCTGCACGGCATTGTGGTACTGGCTCTTCATTCCCCTTAATTCCAAGTTTCGCTGCCATTTGCAGAGCAGCAGATTCAGCGTGGCGGATGCAAGATGGCAGCCCCCCTCCTCATTGCCGCGCAACATTTCCAGACAGGTATGACAATCGTTTTGCTCGTTTTCTACGGCATCGATATGCAGCACCGTGTTGATCGGAATCCGCGGGGCTTCATCGAGCGCGAACTCAAACCAGAAAAACTGCCATGTGTCCCCACTGCAATAGTACCGCCGGACATCCGCGTGCTTGAAAACAAGCAGCGTGTTCGCAGTGACGGCAAATTCCAGATTGTCTTCCATTTGAATGCATCCAGTACCTTCCATTGTCCTCAGCGCGACCCATTCATCCTCTACCACCAAATGTTTCTGAACATCATAAGAAGAGTCGGCAAACACGATGAATACCGAACGCAAGGATATCGATGAGGTTGCGACGGGCTTGACCACCTGTGAAAAATCAAATCTCATGTTGCCAGTATACCGAAATATTGCCGATATGTATATATTCCCGACCGAATTACCCATTCTTGTACGCGCGTAGATACAGTATTATATATAAGAACGTACTTATGTCAATGGTCGTCCGAAAGACGGGTCCAATAAAGCTTTCATGATCGCTCAGGAGGATAATCGAATGGCAGTACCGACGTCAAATGACGGAATACACGGGATGGTTCCACGGGAGCGCATGGATAAGGCGGCGGCCAAGCTCCGCGACTTCTATGCGCTGAAGCCGGGCGCACCGATTTATCAGAAGGAATTCGGCTTCTACAGCCTGGATCGGTGGAAACAGGAAGGCCACATCTCCGCCGATACGGATTTGAAGAGGCTGTTCCAGTACGATGAGCCCGCGAGCATGTCCCTTGGCGATCTGGGCTGGTGCGAAGCGGCTTTCAGCCCCGTGTTCGAGGAAAAACTGATTGAGGACAGAGGGGAACACGAAGTAATCCAGGACTACGCGGGAAGGCATGTCCTGTATTTCAAGGGAAGGCGCAACGGCTTCATGCCGGAATATCTCGACCATCCCGTGAAGGACATGAAGACCTGGGAGGAGATATGCAAATGGCGCTTGAACCCGAAGGATGAAATGCGGATGCAGGGCATGGAATCAAAAATGGCGGATGCGGTGAAAGCGGCTGCCACAGGGAAAGTGATCATTCAGAATGTTATTGGCGGCTATATGTATCTGCGGAGCCTTATCGGTCCGGTGGAACTCCTGTATAAGTTCTATGACGAACCGGAACTCATTCATGCCTGCATGCAGGCATGGCTGGATCTGGCCGATACCGTGACGGCCGTTCATCAGGAATATGTGACGCTGGATGAATTCTTCATCGGCGAAGACATCTGCTACAATCATGGTCCTCTGATTTCTCCCGACATGATCAAAGAGTTCATATTCCCATATTACCAGCAGCTGCTGACGAACATCAAGTCCCGTCAGATCGACAAAAGCCGGCACTTGTATTTCCAACTGGACACAGACGGCTTCTCAGACCCTGTGATCCCGCTTTATCGGAGTCTTGGCATGGATTATCTGAGCCCATTTGAAGTGGCATCGAACTGCGATGTCGTCAGAACCGGGAGGGAATATCCGGACCTGCTGATCAGCGGAGGATTCGACAAGCGCATCATGGCTGAAGGAAAAGATGCCATCGACAGGGAAATTGAAAGAATCATGCCGGCCATGAGAAAACGCGGAGGCTACATTCCCACCTGCGACCATGGCGTGCCGGAAGAAGTCAGCTTTGAGAATTATGTGCATTTCAGGAAAAGGATGCTGGAGTATGCGGAATAACAACCCGTATCAGCACAACCGCAAGGATTGGGTCAAACACTGTTCCGTCATTTGCCTTTGCTTTCACCGCCCTGTCTGCTCCGGAAAAAAGCGCTTCCGATAGGCGCTCGGGCTCATGCCTTCCTGCTTGTGAAACAAACGCGAGAAATAGTACGGATTCTCGATGCCCACCCGCTGCGCGATTTCTGCCAGCGAGCGGGCTTCTTCTTCCATCAGCACTTTCGCGCGCTTCATCCGCTGCCGGATGATGTATTGGGTCGGTGGCACTCCGGTTTCCCTTTCAAAGCGCTTCCGAAAGGTTTCCACACTCAGGCCGGACACCAGGGCTAGATGGTGCATGGACAATGGTTCGGTAAAATCGGATTGCCCGACATATTCCGTTGCGTGCCGGACTTCAATGGACAGCGGCATCTCTCCTGATGAATTTGCGAAGAGAAGATGCGCCAGGAAACGCCATAAATACCCATTGGCCAGATAATTGTACCCCACGGGCTTTTCCTGCAAAAGAGACGGAATCTTCACTGCGCTGTACAACTGGTCGTGTGAATACTTCCCAAGATGGAGGTCCTTCCCTTCCAGAATTCCTTCCAATGCCGCCGTTGCATTATCTCCCGATATCTCCAGCCAAATCAGGAACGGAGCGTCGATGGCCTGCGCCTGCACAGTCAGGCCAGGACGCAGCATATACCCGGTGCCTGCAGGAACACGCCATGATTTGTTTCCGGCGGTGAAAGCCATCTCTCCATCCAACACCGCACCCCACTCCCAATGATGCTGCCGGCTCGGATCATAGTCGAAGCCGCGCGGAAACCTTCTGGAGCCCGCCTTGCTGACATACAGTCCGGATAGCAGTTCGGGCTGCGTAGGCTGGTTGACACCGCCCACCCCATTGTTCTCCTGTATGATTTCCCGTTCAAGAATTCCCAGATTGTGCATCCGATTGCCCTCTTTCTGTATGGAACAAAACCAGACACTCCTTTACCATATCAGTATACGTTGATCAGAAGACGATTCAAAGCGCTCCTGTCAACAATTTCAGATCCTCGCACAAAAATACAGTTGTGAGTTGGTGCCTGAAAAGGCAAACTTTCGCGTCAAGCACATTTCATCCAATTTGTTCATGAATCAAAAAACGATATCCAGTTTCCGTATTTCATCAAGGTCGGACCCACCAAATACGTCAGCCACCAGGCCTATCAAAGGAGGAGAAATCCATGCCGAATACAGTCAGAATCGCAGTCATCGGTGCCGGAGGCAGTTTTGTGGCCGGGTTGGTCCATGACCTGTGCCTTGCCGACAGCCTGGCCGGATCCACGCTCGTTTTCATGGACATCAACGCGGACCGATTGGAAAGTGCCGTCAGGGTATGCAGACGCCTTGTATCGGAGATGGATGCGAATCTGAATATCGAACATACCGGGGACAGAAAAGCCGCACTGACAGGTGCGGACTTCGTGGTGACGGTCGCGCTGATCGACGGACCCCGGAGGCTGTCCGAAGGCTGGAAAATCGCGGAAAAGCATGGCATCCACTGGAGCGGGAGCTTTCACATCCTGTATGATGAGCCCTTCTGGCTGAATTTTTACCAACTGCGTCTTTTTGAGTCCATCACGGAAGACATGATCGCCCTGTGCCCGAAAGCCACCCACCTGCTGGTCTCCAACCCCGTCATCACTGCGACGACGCACTTGTCGCGAAAATACCCTCAAATCCGCATGGTGGGCATGTGTCACGGTTTCCAGGAAGTCAACCGGATTGCAGAGGTTCTAAAGCTGGATGTCTCGAAACTGCAGTACCGGATTCCGGGGGTGAACCATTTTGTCTGGTTGAACCAGTTGTTCTGCGAAGGCCAGGACGTATTCCCCCTGATAGACCGCTGGCTGGCTTCCGGTGAAGCGGAAGAATACTGGAAAACCACCCCGGAAGGAATTCTCGGGAAAAA
>JANYKF010000255.1 GCA_025361665.1 Clostridiaceae bacterium | reverse complement strand
AACAAATACCTGAATAATTGTAATAATTGCATAATGAATCTATTTCTGGAACTTGCCTGTATTCGGGCGAAGAATCATCACAGACAGGGGTGGCAGCTTCAGCACGATGGAATACGGCTTGCGCTGCCAGGGAATCGGATCCGCCGCGATCGTACCATTTCGGATGCCGCTTCCGCCATATTTATCGTCATCCGTGCTGAGCACCTCGGCATAGGATGTGTCAAGCGGTGCGCCGACTCGGTATCCGTCAAAACCCGCCGTGGAAAAGTTGCAGACGATCATCAGCATGTCCCGCCAATCCCGGCCCTTCCGCAGGAAGGAAAGGATGCTGTGATCCGTGTCATTGCAGTCCACCCACTCAAAGCCCGCATACTGGTCATCCATCTCATGCAGGGCCTTTTCCGTTGCGTACAGCAGGTTCAAATCCCGGACGCACTGCTGCATCTTGCGGTGAAGCTCGTACTCCAGGAGCATCCAGTCCAGCCCGTACTTGTATCGCCATTCGATGTACTGGCCGAACTCCCCGCCCATGAACAGGAGCTTTTTGCCGGGGTGCGCGAAGAAATAGCCGTAGGTGGCCCGAAGCCCCGAAAACTGCTGGCTGTAGTCTCCCGGCATCTTGCCGATGAGCGATTTCTTCCCGTGGACCATCTCGTCATGGGAGAGGACCAGCACGAAGTGCTCGCTCCATGCGTACATGGCCGAGAACGTGAGCAGGTTCTGATGGTATTTGCGGACGAGTGTGTCCAGGGACATGTACTTGAGGAAATCGTTCATCCAGCCCATGTTCCATTTGTGCGAAAATCCGAGGCCGCCCTCCGTAACCGGCTTTGTGACCAGGGGCCAGGAGGTGGACTCCTCCGCGATCATCATCACGTTCGGGAAATAGCGGTAAACGGTGTGGTTGAGCTGGCGGATGAACGCGATGGCATCGATGTTCTCCCGCCCGCCGTAAGGGTTCGGCAGCCAGTCTCCGCTGGGGCGGGCATAATCAAGATACAGCATGGATGCGACGGCATCCACCCGCAGGCCGTCCACATGAAACTGTTCGAACCAGTACACGGCGTTGGCGATGAGGAAGTTGCGCACCTCCCGGCGTCCGTAGTTGAAGATGTGCGTTCCCCATTGCTCGTGTTCGCCCTGGCGGGGGTCGGCATGCTCGTAGAGGGCGGTGCCGTCAAAGCGGGCCAGTCCATGGCCGTCTTTCGGGAAATGTGCGGGAACCCAGTCCAGGATGATGCCGATGTTGTTCCGGTGCAGGGCGTCGATGAATTCCTTCAGCTCCTCCGGTTTGCCGTAGCGTGAGGTCGGCGCGTAGAACCCGGTCACCTGATAGCCCCAGGAACCGTCGAAAGGATGCTCCATGATCGGCATCAGTTCCACATGGGTGTAGTGCATGTCCAGCAGGTAGGGGATCAGGCGGTCCCGCAGCTCCAGCCATGACAGAAGGCGGAATCCGGTTTCTGCTTCCGTTTCCGCATCCAGGACAAGGCAGGGTGTTGTCCCTTCGCCTGCATGAATATCAGGCTCCGAGGCCGGGGCCTGCTGCCAGGAACCGGGATGGATTTCATAGATGTTCATCGGTTTCCGATAGGGGTCTCCGGCGGATCGCGCGGACATGTACGGCTGGTCCTGCCAGTCATGGTTCTGCAGATCCCAGCAGATGGAAGCCGTGTCGGAAGGCCGTTCGGCAAAATAGGCGAACGGATCCGCCTTGACGTAAAGCTCATCGGAAGGCGTCAGGATTTCATACTTGTAGACATCACCCTTGCAGAGGCCCGGAAGGAAGAGTTCCCACACGCCGGATGCACCCATGCGGCGCATCGGATGGCGCCGGCCGTTCCAAGCGTTGAAGGAGCCGACTACGCTGACCCGCTGCGCGGCGGGCGCCCAGACGGCGAATGCGGCACCTTTCACCCCATCGTGCTCCAGCAGGTGGCAACCGAGTTTTTCATAGATCTTGTGGTGGGTGCCCTCGTTGAACAGGTGGAGGTCGTATTCGGAAATGGTTGGCCAGAAGCGGTAGGGATCCTCTGCTTCAAACAGATGCCCATCGGCCGAAGTGACGAGATAGGTGTATGGGAAACGCTCCGTGCGGTCTGGAAACTGCAGCGTGAAGAGTCCCTGCGGCTCTTCGGCCTTCATGGGCAGGCAGTCCCCCGTTGAACCGTCCTTCAGGCTGACAGCTGTCGCACCGGGCTGCCAGGCGCGGACAATGACC
>JANYKF010000190.1 GCA_025361665.1 Clostridiaceae bacterium | reverse complement strand
CCTTTTGCCTTCATGGCTTCCTCCATGAAATAGCAGAGCCCGTAACCGGTTGCTTCCGTGCGGGCCAGGCTGCCGCCATAATTGAAGCCCTTGCCGGTGAGCACGCCGGTGAAATCGTTGCGGAGCTTTTTGTACATGCCGTACATGTAGCCGATTTCACGTCCGCCCACACCGATGTCGCCTGCGGGAACATCTGTCTCGGGGCCGATATGACGAGCGAGTTCAAACATGAAGCTCTGGCATATGCGCATGATTTCCGCATCCGACTTGCCTTTGGGGTCGAAATCGCATCCACCCTTGCCACCGCCCATTGGCAGCGTGGTGAGGGAATTCTTCAGAATCTGCTCGAAACCGAGAAACTTGATGATGCCGAGATTGACGGAGGGATGGAAGCGGAGGCCGCCTTTGTACGGACCGATGGCACTGTTGAACTGGACGCGGAATCCGCGATTGACGTGGACCTTGCCGGCATCGTCCACCCATGGTACACGGAACATGATCTGGCGTTCCGGCTCGACGATGCGGTCAAAGATGCCTGCCTTCACAAATTCGGGATGCCTGAGCGCAACCGGCTCAAGGGATTCCAGAACTTCGAGAACGGCCTGATGAAATTCCGATTCTCCTGGATTGCGTTTGACAACTGCCTCGTAAACGGGTGTCAAGTGTTTCATGATGTTTCCTCCTGCATCTGAATGATGGATATCCGACGAATCCCGGGGGGCGTCGGCCGTTCCCCTCTGTCGCGACCACATTGGCCACGAACCCCCTGATTCAGCCTTTTCAGGCGTATCAAGGGTTTTCAGACAGGTTCCATCCACTCGGCCACCCCATTGTGGCAACAGGATATGGGCATCGGTTCCACTGGATGCACCCCTGAAGGGGTAGCATGTAAAACCACTACGAATTATACCAAATGGAAAACAGGATTGCAAGAATGAAATTGAAAAACTGCAAAATGTATTTTTATGAATTTTTTCTGTGAACTTTTTGCATGACATGATTACCGCGAAATTTCGCCCTGAATTCTTGCAGGGTTTTCCAGTGCCGCATATGGTTTCCTGTTCCACACGCCTGATCGGTTTCCTAATCCGCAGGTCCGGACGTTTTCCCAACCTACAGAAGAGACAGTCGCTCCACGGATTCCGCCGTTTTTTCCGGGCTGCCGAATCCGGTCAACCGGAAAAATCCTTCGCCACGGGAACCGAAGCCTGATCCGGGCGTACCCACAAGATGCAGGCGGTTGAGCAGCGTGTCGAAGAATTCCCAGGAACTATGTCCTGCCGGCACGCCCAGCCAGACATAGGGGGCATTCACGCCGCCCCAGACCCGGTATCCCCGGTCGGCGAACGCCTGGCGGATGCTGCCGGCATTCTTCAGATACCCGTTGATGCGTTCGAGGCATTCCCGTTCCCCTTCAGGGGTAAACAGCGCCGCGGCCCCCTTCTGCACGATGTAGGGCACGCCGTTGTATTTGGTGGTCTGGCGTCTCAGCCACATTTTGTGCAAATGGAGGACACTCCCCATCCCGTCACTCACGTTCAGATCCTTCGGGACGATCGTGTAGGCACAGCGCAGACCGGTGAATCCGGCGGTTTTCGAGAAACTGCGGAACTCGACGGCGCATCGGCGGGCTCCCGGAATCTCATAGATGCTGTGCGGAATCCCCTCTTCGCGGATATATGCGCAATAGGCTGCATCGAATAGAATGAGCGCGTCATTTGCCAGGGCATAATCGACCCAGTCCTTCAGTTGTTCCCGTGTCATGGCCACGCCAGTCGGATTGTTCGGTGAGCAGAGATAGATGATATCCAGTTTTTCGGAGGGAATGCGCGGCACAAAGTCATCCTCTGGAAAACAGGGCAACAGATGCAGATATTCAAAGCCCGTGCACACTGGAGGACCAAAATGACCGGCCATGACATTGCTGTCGAAATAGACCGGATACACGGGGTCCGGGACACCGATCCGATTGGCTTTCCCGAAAAGATCGGTGAAATTGGCCGTGTCGCTTTTCGCACCGTCACTGATGAAAATCTCATCCGCTTTGATATCACAGCCATTCGCCTGAAAATCATTCTCGGCGATGGCATCCCGCAGAAAGGCATAGCCCTGCTCGGGTCCGTATCCCTTGAAGGTTGCCGTTTCACCCATTTCATCCACGGCCTCATGCAAGGCGCTGATGACGGTTTTCGGGAGAGGCCTGGTCACATCGCCGATC
>JANYKF010000228.1 GCA_025361665.1 Clostridiaceae bacterium | reverse complement strand
TACCAGGAGGCGCAGGCCAGTCATCGCGCCATTCCGCTGTTTCTCTCAGCCATGAAGGCAGACAACTTGCGGATGAACTTTTTCGGCGTCATCAACCTTTCCCGGGTATTGGGTATCACAGCACCGGAATTTTCGCTCAACGAAGAAGGGGCTCGCGACAAGATCCTGCTGCATGGAGAGCATTTGAAGGCAATTGTCACGGATCGTAATCTGTTACCGGCAGCGATCGATTAGCATAAGAGGTCCATGCTGCATCCATGTGGCGGCAGCACCGCTTGCACATGGTGCGAATACGGCATGAACAGGGTCTGATTGACAGTCATTTGTCAGGGAGGGAGTTCCCCATGAAAAACGTTCACTTGATCTGCAATGCACATTTGGACCCCGTTTGGCTATGGAAATGGGAGGAGGGCTGCACAGAAGCGCTTTCCACATTTCGCACCGCGGCGGAGCTGATAGACGAATATCCGGGGTTCATCTTCTGTCACAACGAATCCATCCTGTATGAATGGGTGAAGGAGAACGACCCGCTATTATTTGAAGACATCAGGGAAAAAGTGAAAAATGGCAGCTGGAAAATTATGGGTGGCTGGTATATCCAACCGGATTGCAACATGCCTTCCGGTGAATCTTTCGTACGCAACATCATGGCCGGCAGAAAATTCTTCCGGGAAGAGTTTGGCGAATCACCTACTACTGCCATCAATTTTGATTCCTTTGGCCATTCCAAAGGCCTTGTGCAGATTTTGAAGCTGGCCGGGTACGACAGTTACCTGGTTTGTCGCCCCGCAAAGAACGGCTTCGATTTCGAGGAACAGGAATTTCTCTGGAAGGGATTGGACGGTTCGGAAATCGTCGTCCATCGTTCCGATGAAAACTATAATTCCGTTTGGGGTCATGTCGCCGAGGAACTGAAAACCTTCCTGCAAGCAAAGGGAGCTGAAGGGGTCACACTGAGCCTCTGGGGCGTGGGGGATCACGGTGGCGGACCTTCCAGAAAAGACTTGTCCGACCTGAAGGAAATAATCGAGGCATCCGGGGATGAATACCACATCATGCATTCAGTGCCTGAGCATTACTTCAAGGAACTCCGGGAACGAAAGGTGGCGCTTCCGGTTGTGGACAGGGGATTGAACCCCGTCGCGCCCGGCTGCTACACTTCCCAAATCCGTGTCAAGCAGAAGCATCGGCAGTTGGAGAACGAGCTGTATTCAACCGAGAAAATGGAAACCGCGGCCATGCTGGCCGGTCTGAAGCCGTATGACACTCGTCCTTTCAAAGCGGCTGAGCGGGATTTACTGTTCAGTGAGTTTCACGATGCCTTGCCCGGGTCAGGTTCCCAACCGGTGGAAGAAGACACCCTCCGTCAGTTGGAGCACGGCCTGATGGAACTGTCCCGTGAAAAACTGAAAATTCTCCTCACGCTTTCTGCCGGACAAGGCCCCGTTATAGAAGGCACATCCACGGTATTGGTCTATAATCCGCATCCATTCCCTATTTCAGGCATCACCGAAATCGAGTTCGGCACGCCGAAGCAGAACTGGGATGGGGATTTCCTCTATCCGCAGGTCCAGATTGACGGCATGCCCGTGCCTACCCAGGTGGAAAAGGAACCCAGCAATTTTGGCATCGACTGGCGGAAGAAGGCTGCTGTCGTGGCCACGCTCCTTCCTTCATCCATGACCAGGATGGACGTGTTTTTCCACTCGGTCCCAAAACGGCCGACCTATCCGACCATTTCCGAACGGACTCCCTATTGTTTTGACAATGGCCGGATGCGGGTCGTCATCAATCCTGCCACAGGGCTGGTGGACGAATATGCCATAAACGGGAAAAATTTCTGCAACCCGGGCAGCTTCCGCCTCATTGTCCAGAATGACACCTTCAATTCATGGGGCATCAAACCCTGTGATTTCATGGGAACCAATGCTTTCACCCTTCTATCTCCGCATGAGGGAAGCGCTTTTTCCGGATTGTTCGAGGAGGTCGCACCTTCTGTGCGCATCATTGAAGACGGGGATGTCCGTACTGTCATAGAGGCAGTTTTCGGCTATCATGACTCCTATGCCTATCAGCGTTACCTGCTGCCGAAACACGGCTCCGCCTTCGAAGTGGAAACGGGAGTCTATTGGAACGAAAAGGATCAGTCCCTCAAGCTGCATGTGAATACCGTGCTGCGGGACGCCCGATACTGGGGCCAGATTCCCTTCGGACGGGATATCCTCGATTCTGACGGTGAAGAAGCAGTTGCACACAAGTGGGTTGCCCTGAGCAACGGGGAATATGCCTTCAGCCTCATGAATACTGGAACCTATGGCTCAAATGCCAAGGACGGCTCCATCGGCCTTACACTCTTGCGTTCCGCCGGGTATTCCGCCGGCGACTGTGCTGAGAAGGCCCTACGGGAAGTACGGTTTGCTCCCCGCATGGAACAGGGTGAACGCATCTATCGCTTCCGCGTGGAAGCCGGAACCTCTGTTGATCTTTTCAGTACCCTTGATGCGAAAGCCCTTGCCTTCAATGAACGTCCATATGCCGTCCCGTTCTGTCCATC
>JANYKF010000213.1 GCA_025361665.1 Clostridiaceae bacterium | reverse complement strand
GCTTTCCGCCCGCAGCTCGATGTCCTTGCCTGCCACCAGGTCTTCAATGACATGCGCGCCGCCATATTGCATGCCCAGCGTTTCCGACATTTCGGTCGCGCCGATGAAGGCGTCCACCGCAGCCACCCCTGCGTATGCCGGAACATCGTTGAGCCAGACCTTGTTCATGCGGATAGCGGGAGTGGAATGGCCGAAATTGAGGAATGCACCCGACGAGCACATGGGACCGAACGTGCCGGTGGTGACCACATCCACAGTTTTCGCCGTTTCAGGGATCCCTTTTTCCCTGACCATGCCGATGATTTCCTCCGCGGTCAGGATGACGGCCTTTCCGGTCCGGATTTTCTCATTGATTTCACTGACTGTCTTTGCCATGCTGCCTCCTTGAACCGTGAACTGGAATCCTGTTCTTTTCTGCTTTAAAAGCTGAAATACTGTTCCGCATTTCGGTGGCATATGTCCTTGACGATGTTTCCGAGCATGTCGGGATCATCCGGCAATTCTCCCGCTTCCACCCAACCGCCGATGAGGTTGCAGAGGATGCGGCGAAAATACTCATGGCGCGGGTACGAGACCAGGCTCCGGGAATCAGTCAGCATACCCACGAAACACCCCAGGACACCCATATTCCCGAGTGTGCGGAGATGACGTTCCATGCCGTCACGCTGATCATTGAACCACCAGGGCGCTCCCAGCTGGATTTTTCCCGGTATGCCGCCGCCCTGGAAACAGCCGGCCAGTGCCGCCAAAGCGTCAAGGTCCTTGCCGTTGAGGCTGTACAGGATCATCTTCGGCAATTCCCCGGTCGATGACATCGCGTCCATTACCTGTGCCAGGGGTCCTGCGACCCCGTCATCCGCCATCGTGTCAAACCCGGTGTCCGGGCCAAGGAGCCCGTACATCACGTTGTTGTTGTTGCGCTGGGCGAGGAGGTGCAGCTGCATCGCCCAGCCGAGGCGGGCATACTGCCGCCCAAGCCAGATCAGCAGCCATGTGCGGTATCTCCGGATTTCCTGCGCATCCGGCCTGTTCCCGGAAAGCATTTTCCGCAGCGCATTGTCTGCGTCCGTTTCCGTGCCCGCCTCGAATACGACGGGCTCCAGGGAATGGTCGGAAAGCCGGCAGCCGGCCGCATGAAAAAAGTCCATGCGCAGCGAGAGCGCCATTGTCAAATCGGCGAGTGTCCGCACCGGGCAACCCGCCGCGGTTCCCAGCTTCGCCACCCAATCGGTGAAGCCGGGTCTCTCCAGGTAAAGCGCCTTGTCCGGACGGAATGTCGGGAGAACGCGAACCGGGAATGATGCATCTTTTGCCAGCTCCAGGTGGTGCTCCAGCGAATCGGTCGGGTCGTCCGTCGTGCAGATCACTTTCACGTTGGATTGCAGGATGAGGCCGCGGGCCGAGAAATTGGGAGCCGCGAGCCTGGCATTGCAGGCATCCCATATTTCATTCGCCGAATCTGCATCCAGCACCGTGTATATGCCAAAATACCGCTGCAGTTCCAGGTGAGTCCAGTGATAAAGCGGATTCCCAATGAGTTTCGGCATTGTTTCCGCCCATTTGCAGAACTTTTCCCGATCCGGCGCGTCGCCGGTGATGAACTTTTCCTCCACGCCGTTTCCGCGCATGGCACGCCATTTGTAATGGTCGCCCCCGAGCCAGAGCTCCGTGATGTTGGCGAAACGGCGATCGAGCGCGATGTCGGCCGGCGGGATGTGACAGTGGAAGTCCATGATGGGCGATGCTTTTGCATATTCGTCAAACAGATGCTGTGCCGTCGGCGACATCAGCAGGAACCTGTTGTCGAGAAAAGTGCGGAGAGCTGATGTGTTCCTGGATTCGGTTTTCTTGTCATCCGTCATGCAATGCCTCCCCGGATGCCCGTTTCAGGGCATTCCCCGCGATTCGTCCCATTCATCCGCAAGGGCATTCCCCACGATTCGTCCCATTCATCCGCATGTGATTCCGCGTGACTCGTCCCATTCATCCGCAATAGATTCCTGCCTGCAGGACCAGAGGCCCAGCGCGGGATTCGAGATGAAGTACACTTCTTCTCCGTCTTCCAGAAGATTGTATCCCTCTTTCAGTTTCGCCGGATCGTATCTTTCATAAGCCTCTGCCAGTGCCAGGTACCGATAATTGACCCCGGTCACTTCTTTCTCGGACAGTTTCGCCACGGCATACGTAATGGCAAACCGGTTGTCCGAGGAGCCGTGAATCAGGTGGGCCGCCACGGAAAGATTGTTTTGGAGGTCCTGATTGTCTTCGATGAGGGACAGCACTTTTTCCCGCCCGACATACCCGTATTTGCGGATCAGTTCGTCATTCCTGCCGTCTTCACCGAATTTGCTCACGCCAGGCGCAAGGACGATCAGTTCCCCGCCGTCACAAATGGCCATCCTCGTCCTGTAGATTGCCTTGTTTCCGATCCACGTGCTTTTGAACTCCCGTTCGTCCAGACAGACAACCACTTTCCGAAAAGGCTTCTCCATATAAGTCATGTTCTTTTCCTGACTCAATGCGACCGCTTCTTCAAACAGGGACCTGCTCCTGCCCATGAACAAGCCATGAATGGAAAGAGCCCCCGCTTCGCAGGTGGTAACCGTCAGGACATACATCAGCGGCAATTCCTTCAGAAAATGCGTCTCCGCGTAATCGAATACTTTCCTGACAGGGGAATGATCCTTCCCCATGATCCGCTCCATGCCGTAGAATGCGCCAAGCATGTGCGATTCATTGATCATGCCGCTTCCGCCGCACCCGACCAGGATGTTCTTCGTATAGTTGGCCATGCCGGCCACTTCATGCGGCACGACCTGCCCGATGGAAACAATGAGGTCATAGGATTCATCGAGAAGCCGCCTGTTGATTTCAACATCAATCTTTTTCCTGACAAGGCCTTCCGAGACACGCGCGACAAATTCTTCGGGAACCTCTCCGATTTTCACCACGCCGGTTCGCCAGTTGTGCACCAGGATCCGATCCGAGGGCACGCTTTCCCCAAAGAAATCCCTGCATTCCCGTTCGTTCATCGGATCATGGGTGCCCAAGGCCGGCATGACGTCCACCTGGCACGTGTCTTTCAGCAATTCATAATAAAGCGCGGTGATTTTCCCCGCGCCGGAATGCATGCGTGTCAGGTCGGGTGGGATCAGCAGGACTTTCTTCAAGCCGGCCTTCGGATCCCTGCCATACGCATTCAGATTCTTCATGGAAATCCGGATGGCTGCAAGCAAAGCGGTATCGTCAAGCCCCATGGAGTCGGAGGCTTTGACCCTGATCTCATTGTCTTGAGGTCTGTTCATTCTGGCTCCTCCCGTCACACGCCGGAATAGGCTGAAAATCCGCCGTCGACGGGGACCACGATGCCGTTGACAAATCCGGAAGCCTTTTCCGATACCAGCCACAGGAAGGTCCCAAGCAGCTCTTCCTCATAGCCGAAACGCCCCATCGGGGTCATGTTCAGGATTTTTCCGGCCCTTTCCGTGAAGGAGCCGTCGGGTTTCACCAGCATGGCCCTGTTCTGGTTGCCGATGAAAAAACCGGGCGCGATGGCATTGACGCGGATCCCCACTTTGGACAGGTGCACCGCGAGCCACTGGGTGAAATTGGAAACGGCGGCTTTGGCACCACTGTACGCGGGGATTTTCGTGAGTGGGGAAAATGCGTTCATGGACGAAAGATTGATGATGACGGCGCCTTTCCTGTCCACCATATCCCTGGCAAAGATTTGCGACGGCAGCAGCGTACCCAGGAAATTCAGGTTGAAAACAGATTCAATGGCTTTGGGATCCAGATCGAAAAAAGTCTGAACCCCTTCCTGAGGAAGGAGGTCTTCGCTGAAAAGGTACTCTTTGGTGGTCGTTCCCTTCGGATTGTTGCCGCCCGCTCCGTTGACAAGGATGTCGCATGGCCCGAATTCCCGATTCACGCGTTCTCTCGCCGAGAGGAGGCTCTCCCGCTCGAGGACGTTCGCCGAAATGCCGATGGCCGTGCCTCCGTCGGCGCGAATTGCATCCGCCGTCTTGTCCGCATGCTCCTGGCTGAGGCTCAGGACGGCGACCCGGGCGCCGCATGCGGCCAATGCTTTTGCGAAGCTGCTGCAGAGGACGCCTCCACCACCGGTGACAACGGCTGTTTTCCCCGACAAATCGATATGAAATGGAAGGTTCATCCTGTCCTCCTTCTGTTGCCCGCTTTTCATTGCCATGTGATTTGATATTGCCGTTTGAACCCGGTGTCTATCGCCTGACCCGCACGCTTACCGCCTGACCCGCGCATTCCCTTCCCATATGCTCCATACCTGCTCCTCGTCGGCGGGCATCGCGTAATCCGTCAGCAATGTCGTGGCCAGCGCACCGGTGGCCCACCCGAACCGAATCCATTTCTCCGCTTCCCAGCCTTTGAGGATGCCGTAGATCAGGCCGCCGACAAAGCCGTCACCACCTCCGATCCGGTCAAGGACCGGCATTTCGCGGGGTTCCACCACATGCCAGTTTTCACCTTCGAGCATGACACAGCCCCAAAGGTGGCTGTTTGAACTGATGACCTGACGCAGTGTCGTCGCGAAGATCGCCGTGTCGGGAAAAGTATTTTTCACAAGGGATATCATTCCCTTGAAACTGTCGATGTGGGAAGCAAGGTCTCTACCGCCTTCCTTCGGTCCATCCAGGCCAAGGCAGAGCTGGAAATCCTCCTCATTCCCGACGAGGATGTCGGATATTCGGGCAATCTCCGTGAAGATGCCGCAGAGTTCTGTTTCGCGGCCTTTCCAGAAGGACGCGCGGTGGTTGAAATCAAAGGAAATCCTTGTGCCGTGCTTCTTTGCGGTTCTGGCAAGTTCCAGGCAGAATTCCCCCGTTTCCGGAGACAACGCCGCGATGAGACCCGAAAGGTGCAGGATTTGAACGCCTTCCCTCCCGAAAATCCGGTCCAGGTCGAAATCCTTCACATTCAGCGTCCGACCCACTTCCCCGGCCCGATCGTTATGAACCCTGGGTCCGCGCAGGCCAAATCCGCTGTCGGCGATGTTGAATTGGTGACGATAACCCCACGGATTTCCCTGGGGGACTTCCTTGCCTTCATACGCCATGTGGCGGCTCGCCAGGTTGTCCTTGATGAACCGTGCGATGGGGCTGTCCTTGACAAACGTCGTCAGGACCTTCACGGGAAGTCCGAGCGACGAGGAGATGGTGGCCACATTGGTTTCAGCGCTGGTGGCCTGCATGGTGAACGTATCGCTGACATGCACGGGCTGCGCATTGACGGGCGTGATGCGGACACCCATACTCGTCGGGACGACGAGGGAAAAGGCAGAATCCTTGCGAAGTTCCATTTTCATGCTGGCCTCCCCTAAACGATGTATGTCGACGAGGCGGTGTTTCCGCCGCGGCCTGTCCAGTTTGTATGGAAAAATACACCTCTGGGCTTGTCAAGGCGCTCATAAGTATGCGCGCCGAAGTAATCGCGCTGCGCCTGCAGAAGATTGGCCGGCAGCCTTTCACTGCGAAGTCCGTCGAAATAGGACAGGGCTGTGGTAAGGGCCGGCATGGGGATGCCGTTTGTGATCGCCGCCGCCGCGACCCTTCTCCAGCTTCCCTGGGCAGACTCGGTTTTCTCCCTGAAGAACGGGTCCAGGAGGAGGTTGCCAAGCGCCGGATCCATGTCGAATGCTTCCTTGATTTTTCCGAGAAAAGCGGACCGGATGATGCATCCCCCGCGCCACATGAGCGCGATCGCGCCGTAATCCAGATTCCAGCCGTATGTTTTTGCAGCAGAACGCATCAGGACGTATCCCTGGGCGTAAGACACGATCTTGGAAGCATACAGCGCCTGCTTGATGTCTTCGATGAAAGCTTCCCTGTCTCCTGTGAATTCCGGAACAGGTCCGGAAATCCTCTTTGATGCCAGGACCCGTTCGTCTTTCATGGCGGAAAGGCAGCGGGCAAAAACCGCTTCCCCTATCAGCGTCAGGGGAATGCCCTCGTCGAGTGCCGCGATGGCCGTCCATTTTCCTGTCCCCTTTTGTCCCGCGGTGTCAAGAATCTTGTCTACGAGCGGCAGCCCGTCTTCATCTTTCACGGCTAGGATATCGCGGGTGATTTCCACAAGGTAGCTGTCCAATTCCCCTTTGTTCCATTGTGTGAATACTTCCTGCATTTCATCGGCGTCCATGCCCGGCAAGTCCCTCATCAGCTGGTATGCTTCGCAGATGAGCTGCATGTCGCCGTACTCGATCCCGTTGTGGACCATCTTGACGAAATGCCCCGCGCCGTTTTCGCCAACCCAGTCGCAGCAAGGCATTCCGTCGGCCTTTGCCGATATGGCCTGGAAAATGGGCTTCACGAATGGCCAGGCAGCGAGAGACCCGCCCGGCATGATGCTGGGTCCGAGCAGAGCTCCCTCTTCTCCGCCTGAAACACCGGTGCCGATGTAAAGGAGTCCCTTTCCTTCAACATATGCGGTCCTGCGGATCGTATCCGGAAAATGGGAGTTGCCGCCGTCAATCAGGATATCGCCCGGTTCCAGCAAAGGGATGAGCGTATCGATGAAATCATCCACCGGCTTGCCCGCTTTCACCATCAGCATGATTTTGCGCGGCTTTTCCAGGCTGTCGATCAGTTCCTGGACGGAATAGGTTCCCACGATGTTTTTTCCCGCCGCGCGTCCGTCCACGAAATTTCTCACCTTATCGACGCTGCGGTTGAACACGGCAACCGTGAATCCTTTGCTTTCCATGTTCATGACGAGGTTCTCACCCATCACCGCAAGACCTATCAGCCCGATATCCGCCTTAACCATTTTCATTTCCCCCATTCAAAAATTCACTTCCCGTACTTCTCCCAGAATTCCTCACAGGTGATGCCATAGCACATCACGTCGCATCTTTCCCCGCCTGCGAAATGATTGCGGCGCAGACAGCCTTCGAGCGTGAAGCCAAAGCGTTCATGCAGCCGCATGGAATCCGGATTGAACGCGTATGCCTGCGCGTTGCATTTCTGGAAGCCCAGTTCGCCGAAAAAATAGCGCAACAGCAGGCGGATGGCTTCGGATGCATACCCTTTGCCCTGATGCTCGGGCAAGACGGCAATCCCGTATGAAAACGTGCCTTCGAACCGGTCTGCGGAATGGGCATTGATGTTTCCCGCCACCTGCCCGTCCGGCGTTTCCATCAGCAGGAAGTATTCATCGCCCATGGGGTTCATTTTCGAGAACTCTTCCATGCGCCTGCGCAGCTGTTCCTTGCTCACGGGAAAATGCACCCGGTCGCCGGAACGCTGGGAGGCCGTATTCTGGCTGTCGGGAAGAGAGAAATATCCGTCCATGTCATCCAATGTCGGTGCGCGCAGGCGGATCTTCCCGCCCTGCCACATGTCTTCCATCTGAATTCCTCTTTCGCCTACACGAAGACCTCTTTGCCGGTATGGCCCGATTCATACAAGCCAAGCACGAGTTTCAAGGCGGGGTTCCGGTTCCGGGGCTAGACTGTCTTCCATGCACACCATGACCAACCGCGAGCGGATTCTCGGCGTCCTGCGCGGCGAGAGCGTCGATCGCGTGCCGATATGGCTCCTCTTTCCCTGGGACCGCACGACCTACTATACTGATGTGCGCAGGGTGCCGAGCTACGCGCCGGTGGTCGAGGCCATGAGGCGGACTGCCTCGATACTGAACAGGCGCAATTTCGACATCGATGTATTCGCGGCGGATTTCCGCG
>JANYKF010000178.1 GCA_025361665.1 Clostridiaceae bacterium | reverse complement strand
GGAGAAAGCGCTGTGACCGACATAGGGATCGCGTTCGTTCAGGGAGATGTTGGAAATCTCCGCGATCCGGCGGGCTGTTACGGTCAGGTTCTTCATGTTTTCCGCCGGAATGCACGGATACCCGCGCTTCAACTGCAGATTGGCGATGATCGTGCACAGGTTCGCATTCCCGCACCGCTCCCCGAAGCCGACATAGGTGCCCTGGACGTGGGATGCGCCGGCGTCGACGGCCAGCACGGAATTCGCGACGGCCATGCCCGCGTCGTTGTGGCAATGGATGCCGACTTCCAGACCGTGGGTGTCCAGGACCAACCGGACCGCGTCCTGCATTTCATCCGGAAAGGCACCGCCATTCGTGTCGCAGAGCACCAGCACGCTTGCGCCGCCTTCCACGGCGGCCCGCAGCGTTTTCATGGCGTACTCGGGGTTGGCCTTGTATCCGTCGAAGAAGTGTTCCGCGTCATAAATGACTTCCTTGCCTTTCTGGTGGAAGAACGACAGGGTGTCCCGAATCATCGACAGGTTTTCATCGAGTGTGGTCTTGATGATGTCCGTGACATGGAAGTCCCAGCTTTTCCCGAAGATGACGACGGTTGGCGTCTCGGCGGCCAGGAGCGATCTGACGTTCGCATCATCTTCCACCCGGGTGTCCCGACGGCGCGTGCTGCCGAACGCCGCCAGACGGGCACTGTGCAGTGTCACCTTTTTTGCGCGTTCGAAAAACTCGAGGTCCTTTGGGTTTGAGCCGGGATTGCCGGCCTCAATGTATTCGATCCCGAGCAGATCGAGCGCCTTGAGGATTTTCAGCTTGTCTTCCACGGAAAAGGAGATGCCTTCCGCCTGGGCTCCATCCCGGAGTGTCGAATCAAAAACGTGGATTTTGCGCTGCATGTTCCGGTCTCCTTTCCCGTCCGTTTCCATTGGGAAATGACAATGTCAGCCGGCGGTCCGGAAACATGGGGGCATGCGCCCCCAAGCACTTTCCGGCATGTCAATCCAATTATTTCATCAGCCGGCTCATCACAACCCGCTTACTTTTTCAGCCAGCTCATCAGCTTGCGGAGCTCCTTGCCGACCACTTCGATCTGGTGTTCGGACTCGATGCGGCGGCGGGCATTGAAATTCGGGCGATTGGCCTGGTTCTCCTGGATCCAGTTGCGGGCGAAAACGCCTTCCTGGATCTCCTGAAGCACCTTTTTCATTTCCTTCTTCGTCTCGTCGGTGATGATGCGGCGGCCAATCATGTAGTCGCCGTATTCGGCGGTGTCGGAGATGGAATAGCGCATGAAGGAGAGGCCGCCCGAATTGACGAGGTCGACAATCAGCTTCATCTCGTGCATGCATTCGAAGTAGGCGGATTCGGGCTGATAGCCTGCTTCCACGAGCACTTCGAATCCGGCCTTCATCAGTTCGGAAACGCCGCCGCACAATACGGCCTGCTCGCCGAAAAGATCCGTTTCCGTTTCCTCCTTGAAGGTGGTTTCCAGGATGCCCGCGCGGGCACCGCCGATCCCGGCCGCATAGGCCAGCGACAATGCTTTCGACTGTCCCGTGGGATCCTGATGGACCGCGATCAGGCATGGAACGCCGCGGCCTTCCAGGAACTGGCTGCGCACGGTATGGCCGGGTCCTTTCGGTGCAATCATGAAAACATTGACATCTTCCGGCGGAACGATCTGGCCGAAGTGGATGTTGAAGCCATGGGCGAAGACAAGCGACTTGCCCGCCGTGAGGTTCGCGGCGATGCTGTCCGTGTAGAGCTTTGCCTGCTTCTCATCGTTGATGAGGATCATGATGATGTCGGCCATGGCCGCCGCTTCGGACGCCGTTGCCACCTTGAGGCCGGCCGCTTCGGCCAGGCTCCAGGATTTGCTGCCGTGATACAGGCCGACAACCACGTTCACCCCGGACTCATGAAGGTTCAGCGCATGGGCATGGCCCTGGCTGCCATACCCGATGACGGCAATCGTCTTGCCGTTCAGAAGGGAAAGGTTACAATCCTCTGCGTAATACATTTTTGCCATGTTTGTCATTCCTCCTCGTATTTTTTGTGTTCGTTGATTTCCCTGTTGCCTCTTTCAAGGGCGGTCAGCCCTGTGCGGACAATTTCACGGATGCCGTACGGACTCATGAGTTCAATGAAGGCATCCACTTTGGACTGGTCTCCGGTGATCTCGGCGGTCAGGCTTTCCTTTGCGACATCCACCACCTTGGCGCGGAAAATATCGATCGTGCTGATGATGGCGGCTCTTGATTCCGGCGGCGCATGCACCTTGATGAGCGCCAACTCACGGAACACCGCCAGGCTTTG
>JANYKF010000173.1 GCA_025361665.1 Clostridiaceae bacterium | reverse complement strand
TTTCCATCAATTTGGCGATTTTTTCCATCCGTTCCAATACTTCGTGCCCTAAAACGCCGCTGACCCGTGATTCATATAAAACGGCAAGTTCCCATGTCTGCAAGTTATCCCGGATTCCAACCTCAAGCATCTCCTTCGCGGTATGAAACGGGATGTGGGAATCGAATCTTGACTTGACGGGCAGCACAGGGATCAGCTGCATCGTTGAATAAGCCTGGAACGCCTTTGCCCAGCTGCGAAGCAGGCCTTCCGGGATTTTCTCTTCGGTTTTAACGTTGATGAGGCAGGCTGGATCGCTTAAGAAATGTTGGATTTGGGATGTATTGTCACCCGTGCCATGACCGATTGGGCTTATATTGTTGCTGACAACATGATGGATTTGTTTTTCACATGTCAAAGATTGATCAATCTCGTTCAGGATGCTGATCAAACGGCCATTATCGATAAAAGGCAAAAGGAGGATGGTTTCATGAAGGTCCCCGCATATATGGACAGGCAAACCGTCAATTTCAGTGACCTCCACCATGCCACCGCCAGTGGAGATCGCGGTGGTCCGGATGGCCTTGCCGGTTCTTGTTTTTATCGTGATGTGATATGTATTAGGGTGCTCATCCTGATAGTCTGCCATCCCGAATGCGATGCCAATCCCCTGCGATTGCAGATCCTGCAGCGATGACACAAGCCTTTCGTCTTCCGGTTCATAGCCCAATATGCCGCCCGCAAAGCCAAAATCGGAACCATGCCCGTGGTATGTGGCTGCCAAGGCTCCTTTGGCATCGAATTCAACGAGAACCTGTTCGATTTCGCCGGCAACCATCTGCCTTGTAAGCTTGCCAATCCTGACAGAGGCAGCGGAATGCGAGCTGGAAGGTCCCCTCATGACCGGGCCAATCACATCATTGAATATGCTGGCAGGCTTTTTCTCCATTTCATACCCCGCGTCATGAAAAAGAATGAAGCGAATTCAAATTTGCTGATAAAGCCCGATACACCGCGAAATACTATATGAGATGTTTCCTGGCTCTCATGAGCGCCTCGATATCGGCGATTTCGCTTGGAATGCTTGCCGACAGGTTGATGCAGCCGTCCTTCGTGATCAGGACATTATCTTCAACACGCAAGGCGATTCCCCAATCCCTGAGATAAATCCCGGTATCCACAGTCAGCACCATGCCCTCGGCAAATGGCACCTTGTAGCTGCCGACGTCATGCACATCAAAGCCGACATGGTGGCCACTGTAAAATTGGTCATCAGAAAGCTCCCCTTTGTACCCAAGGCCTTTCATTCGATCGAATGCCTGAAGATGGCCCCACTCATTCACATCCTTTTTGGTAACCCCAGGCTTCAGCCATTTGATGACATCCTTGTTCGTCTCGAGCGCCGCAGCGTATACATCCTTCCCAAGCCCCTCAAATCTGCCGTTGGCAGGAAACATCCGCGATATGTCAACGCAGCAGAAATCAACAATGGCGCCGACATCCGCCAGAACAAGGTCTTTTTCTCCAATCAGTCCATATGGCTGACTGTAATGTCCGTAAAAACAATTGCTTCCCGATGCGATGATGGAAGGAAATGCCACATGGCGCAACCCTTTCCGGGCCAATACGTACGCAAACTCCGCCTCCAGGTCATATTCATGAAGCTCCGGCCTGCACAAGCCCATCATGGCCTCTATCCCCAAACGGGTAGCTTCCATGGCTGTCTTCATGTTTTCAATTTCTTCGGGAGATTTGATGAGCCGCTGCGCGCAAATGTCGTGATATGCGTTGCCAATGTGCAACTGAGGATACAATTTTCGCACACCCGCGGCGAATTGGTGCGCCTCATCCTCCTGCTGGTCGGGCGCGTACCTGTCAAGGTTCAAAAACAGCTGCAGGTCTTTCTCCAATCGCAGATACTTATGAAATACACCCTCGAATTTGGGAAGGGTCGAGACATTTTTCACTCCGGATCTTGACGACGCGTCCTCCAATGTCAGCGATGGCCCCATGCCGTCATTTTCATCGGGATCCCTGATAAAAAGCATTTCGTCAATGGATGAACCTTGCTTAAACGCAAGATAAACCACTTTTTCCCTGTCAATCCCTGTCAAATATACGAAATTCCTGTCCGCAAAGAAATCGTAATAACTGTCCATTGTCTTGCGCAAAGACTTCCCGGAAAAAAGCAGCAGCAAGGAGTTGTCCGGCATGGATGAGAACAATTTCCTTCTGTTTTCACAGTAGAATTCTTTTTTCATCGTTTTTCCCACCTTCTCAAGGTCTTCATGGCCTTCTCACGGTCATCGTGGCAATCGCTTTTGCTCATGAGGTCTGCAGGCCATTTAGCCGACAGGGCTCAGCAAACCGACCTGATGCAGTATCCCGTCCACTTGGCGCTTTTCTTCCTCCGTCAAGGGAAGCCTCGGCTTCCTGCTGGCGCCTCCCGACAATCCAAGCCGATCCAGGCAATATTTCACGGTCTGGATCGCCTTGTACGGTTTTTCGGTGATGGTATATAAAGGCGCATACTTTGCAAACAGCTCCCTTGCCTGATCGAGGTCACCCTCTGTCGTGTATTTGAAAATCTGCTGCGATTGGCCGGGCAGAAGGTTCGCGGTAATGGAGATCCAGCCTTCGGCGCCATTGACCAGGGACTCGAAAATCACATCGTCGCTTCCGCAAAACACATGGATTTTCCCTTTGCTGATCTCCCGGATTTCCCTGATCCTCCTGATATCTCCCGATGCTTCCTTCACATATTTGATATTGTCGGCTTCACAAATCCTGGCTATCCTGGCCGGAGTCAAGTCGGTTCCGGTAGATCCTGGATTGTTGTAAAGAACCATTGGGATATCCACGGCTTTGGCAATGTTCCAAAAATGCTGGTATATTTCTTCACTGGACGGCTTGAAATAGGAGGGACCGATGACCATGATGCTGTCTGCCCCGATGCTTTTCGCGTGCCTCGCATATTCGATGGCATCGCGCGTGGTTTCTGCCGCGCAGCAAACCATACAGGAAATTCGCGAATTGATGTGTTCCACGGCTGTCTCGGCCATTTTCTTTCTTTCCGGCATGGTCAGGCTGACGAATTCCCCAGTCCCGCCATTCACGGTGATTCCAGAGAGTCCCTGGCCGATATACCAGTCGATATTGGCTTTGAAACCGGCATAGTCAATCTTCTCATTTTTGTCCATCGGGGCAACTGCAGCGCAATAAACAGGATTCATCACTTTGTCCTCCACACTAGACTTTACATGCTTCGCGGCGAATCACCAGGAAGACCTGTGAATGCGTCCGAGTCTATTGGTGTATGTTGTTTGAACAACGCATTCACAAGCTAAAATGGTCTCTTCCGTTCGATTTTCAGCACATAGGCATAATCGCAGGGCCTCTGTTCGGGTGCTGAAACAACGAGTCCCTTGTCCGTCATTTTCCATGCCAGTTCTTTTTCCACGCCCAGCATGGTGATTTTCGCGATTTCCCGCTCATATAATCCATTCGTTTTCTCCAGGGAATATTCGCCATCCGACCATTCCAGGCAGGTCGCGTAAATGGTGTCGCCTTTTGCAGTATATCGTATATCTTTCGGCGTGTAACGCAAAACTTCCCCCTCTGTAAAATCTCCTGACGTCGACATTTTGGTCGGACCTTCCCCGCTAAACAGCCAGGGAGTTGTCCCATAAATGGCTTCCCCGTTCAGCGCAAGCCATTTGCCCATTTCAACCAGGATGTGCTTTGGTTCCTCCGGTATTTCCCCATTGGGTTTCGGTCCCACATTCAGAAGCAGGTACCCGT
>JANYKF010000156.1 GCA_025361665.1 Clostridiaceae bacterium | reverse complement strand
CTTCTCGGCGAGCTCTTTTACGGAATACAGCTGGAGACCGATTTTTTCCATGGTGTTCCCTGACCTTTCTTCATGACAAATGTGGAGACGGGACGGTACCATAAATCACTGTAACACGCAAACGATTTCCGGTATATAATGATGGTGCGGAAAAATATCGGAAATTTGTCATTCGGATGGTGACGTATGCAATTTGAATCTCCACGCGAACCGTATTTTGAAGAACAGCCCATTTCGGGAAACACAATTCAATACCCTTTCCACTGCAACATTCAGGCTTCCAGCACGGGTCATGTGCTGGCTCATGCGCACTGGCATTACTATATCGAAATCCTGTACATGATCGAGGGCCGGGCCCGTGCGGTCCTCGGCGGGGACGGCTACGACTTCTGCACAGGCGACATGGTGCTCATCAACGGGCGGGAGGTCCATGCCGTATTTGCCGAATCGGATGCGGCGGTTCGCTACATTGTTCTGAAATTTGACCCGGCCATCCTCTACACGACGAACCGCACCCTGTTCGAGTCGAAATATGTCCTGCCGTTCACCATGAATGCTTCAAACCACCAGAAGGTGTTTCAATCCGCCGAATTGGCCAGGTCCCCCATTCCAGACCTGCTGCCTGCCATTCATCGGGAATTCACCGAGAAGGGGTATGGCTTTGAACTGGCGATCCGGACGGACATCGGGCGCATTTTCCTTTGGGTGCTGCGAAACTGGCACCTGAAAGGAATCCAGATGGATGCGAACCCGGCCCTGAAGGAAACCGACGTGCTCCGCCTCCAGAAGGTGTTCGACTATCTGGATGCCCACTACAAGCATGATATCACCGTGGAAACGATCTCCTCGATGCTGAACATGAGCTACAGCTATTTTTCCCGTTATTTCAAATCCCTCATCGGAAAGACATTTTCCGAATACCTGACCTATGTGCGCATCACGGAAGCCGAAAAAATGCTGCTCACCACCGATTTGAACATTACGGAAGTGGCGCTTGAATCCGGATATTCAAACTCAAGCTACTTCATCGCGCAATTCCACGACATGAAGGGCATGTCTCCCAGGCAATTCAAGAAAAAGATCCTGTCCGGAGATTGAGAAAAGAGACAGAACACCCCTGACCCGTCTTCACCGTTTCCGGAGGGATTTCATTCGCCTGACCTCTTCCGGTTTCTCACATAGACGTGTTTGATGTGGAACTGGCTGGTTTCACGGATATCGAGTTCAAACATGTCCAGTGAGCGGATGAGGGGCGTCAGTTTCACGAAGCCGTAATTGCGCGGATCGAAATCCGGTTTCTTCTTGGCGATGAGCGTGCCGACATCTCCCAGAAAAGCCCACCCGTTTTCATCCGCCAAATCCGTGATGGAAGTACCAATCAAATCAATGATTTCACGATTCACCGCTTCGACAATCGGATGGCTTGCCTCGGCACCCCGATCCCTGCCGATGGCCGAATGAGACGCGGATGCAGGCTCTGCAGCATGTTCCGTCTTCCCGGGGTGTTCTTGGCCGCTTTCGGGCGTCACCGTTTCCACCGCAGCCGGCTGAATCGGCTGCACCTGGGTTGTCAAAACCGCTTCCGGTCTTTCTTCCACCCTCTGGGCCACATTTCTGCGCCGGCTCCGTCCCTTGCCGGGCTCCTGCCGTCCCCCGGATGCAGCCGCCGTTTCCGTCTTGCGGTCGGCAGTCTTGTCCTCCGCTCCTTTGGCTTCAGGCAGACCGGCCACAGCCTTGGCTTCGGACTGACCGGCCACAGCCTTGGCTTCAGGCAGACCGGCCACAGCCTTGGCTTCGGACTGACCGGCCACAGCCTTGGCTTCGGACTGACCGGCGGCTGCCTTGGCTTCGGACTGACCGGCCACAGCCTTGGCTTCGGACTGACCGGCGGCTTCCGGTCGAATGGCTCCCTGCCGGATTTCCTGGCGCAACCCTCCGAAGCGGTCTCCGTTCCCCTTTCCGGTTTCCGTCTTGCCGGCCTGTACAGCTGCGGCATCCAGTTTCACTGTGCCTTCCGCCTTGCCAGAAGCTGCAACCGGGGTGCTGGCCGTCCGCGCACCCGATATCCTGCGGACAGGTTCCGGTTCATCCTCTGTTTTCTCTACTGCCATGTCAATGATTTCGATGTAAGTGAACTTGTCGCACGCAACGATGAACGGTTTCGGCGTTTTTCGTTCTCCCATGCCGAAAACACGCTTGCCGGATTCCCTCAGGCGGATGGCCAGCCGAGTGAAGTCGCTGTCGCTGGAAACGATGCAGAAGCCGTCGAGGTTGCCGGCATACAGCATGTCCATCGCATCGATGATCATGGCCGAGTCGGTCGCATTCTTGCCGACCGTATAGCGGTACTGCTGCACGGGGGTGATGGCATGGGAAAGCAGGATATTCTTCCAACCCTTCAAATCCGGTTTTGTCCAGTCTCCGTATATCCGTTTGATGGTTGGGGTTCCATAACGGGCGATCTCCTTCATCATGCCTGTAATCCGGTCATGGGGCACGTTGTCGGCGTCAATCAGGACGGCCAGTTTCATTTCCATTGTACTTTGCATCGCGGTTTTCTCCTCCGTCGGTCTGGCTCCGTCCTTTGCGGGAAACGGGGCCTGTATGGCTTGGATGACTGCAGTCATGGCGCATTCATGGCGTACAGCCGCAGGGCAGTCGGGGCAGTCGGGGCAGTCAGGGGCAGTCAGGGCAGTCGGGGCAGTCAGGGGCAGTCAGGGGCAGTCAGGGGCGCACCTTTGAAGGTCAATCCCGATTTCTCAGAATGCTCTTGATCTTCTCCACGATCATGTCCGTGGCAACTTCATTCATGCCGCCTTCCGGCACGATGATGTCCGCATGGCGTTTCGTCGGTTCCACGAAGGCCTCGTGCATCGGCTTGACCGTATACAGATACTGGTTGACAACAGAATCGATGTCACGGCCCCTCTCATGGATGTCCCGTGTGAGCCTGCGTGCAAAACGGATGTCGGCGTCCGTGTCCACGTAAATCTTGATATCGAGCAGTTGGCGGACTTCCGGGTTCTCAAACAGCAGGATGCCCTCCACGATGATGACATGGCGCGGCTCCTCGAGAATGCACTCATCCAGGCGGCGATGTTCAATGAAAGAATACACGGGGCGCGATATGGACCTCATGTCTTTCAGCTGTCTCATTTGTTCGATGAAGAAATCAATGTCGAAGGCGTCCGGATGGTCGAAATTCAGCTGCTTCCGTTCATCGAAGGACAAATGGTGGAACGATCGGTAATACCAGTCCATGCACAGCAGGACGACATCCTCTTCGAAAGA
>JANYKF010000117.1 GCA_025361665.1 Clostridiaceae bacterium | reverse complement strand
CGGATCGGGACAACCGCGGAGAATTTGAAGGCGGCCGCCGATGGCGAGAACGAGGAATGGACCCTCTTGTATCCGGGGTTCGCGAAGGTGGCGCGGGAGGAAGGGTTCCCCGAGGTGGCCGGAGCCTACCAGTTCATCATCAAAGCCGAGGCGGCGCACGAAAAGCGTTACCGGGCTCTGCTGCAGCACGTGGAGAACGGGACGGTCTTCAAGAGGGATTCGAAGACGAAGTGGAGCTGCCGGCACTGCGGGTATGTGCATGAAGGAACCGAGGCTCCTGCAGCATGTCCCAAATGCGGCTCACCGGCTGAAAAATTCGTCCTGCTCGAGGAAGAGGCTGCCAAGAAACTGTACGCTTCCGACAGGACCAATGACATCCATGCGGAACTGATCGCTTTGTCCATGAAAATGGCCGTTCTCTGCGAAGAGGGCATCAAAATCAACCTTGACCCTCCCTGCGTGGCCCTTTTCGGCAAGGCCCGCGATGCTGCATGGGTTGTGAAACAGAGCTGCAAGGCGGAACTGACCGGTCACATGAACAAAGGAAAATTCTAACCGTCTTCGGTTCGGCAATGGGAATTGCTGAAACTGATTTTTTTCCGCGAGGAGCACATATGCTGCAGATCAAAGTCGGATATGCTGAAAATGGGAAGCGGCTGGACCGCTTCCTTTTTTCGGCGTTCCCGGATATCCCCGGGGCCGCCTTTTTCAAGGCATTCAAGAAGAAAGACGTGAAAGTCAACGGCAAAAGGGCCAGGGAAGACATCCTGGTCGCCGAAGGGGATGTCGTGCTCGTGTACCTGCCTCCCGAGAGCCAGGCGGGACACGAACGACCATGGGAAGACAGTGCACCCCGGGAACGCGAACTGCCGGAAAATGACGATGCTCCTGATGCAAGTGCACCGCCGGAGATTGCCTATGAAGATGATGCCCTCCTGATCGTCGTCAAGCCGCAAGGGCTCCTTGTGCAGGAAGCCATGCCTGGTTCCGGCCGCGGGCAGGGAAAGTCACCGCACGATGACGCAGGTTTTGACGATTCCGTCCGTGCCTGGTGGTCGGAGAACCGCTCCGCGCTTTCGGCCGGGTTTCCCACCCTGTGTCACAGGCTTGACCGGAACACCGGCGGCTTGCTGATGTTTGCCAAGTCTGCGGAAGCACTGCAGGAAGTGGACCGGAAATTGAAGTCGCATCAAATCCGAAAGCACTATCAGTGCCTGGTTGCCGGCACGCCCGACCCTCCCGTTGCGGAAGTGAAGGCCTGGCTTGAGAAAGATGCATCCAAAGGCCGCGTCTACATTCATGAAACCCCGAAAGCGAACGCCGTACCCATCTGCACGCGATATCGCACGTTGTCTTCGAATGGAGGGGTATCCAGGCTCGAGGTGGAAATCATCACAGGCCGGACGCATCAGATCCGGGCGCAATTGGCACGATTGGGCCATCCAATCCTCGGGGATTCGAAATACGGCAGCAATGCGGTCAATCGGCGCCACCACATCCATCGGCAGGCGCTCTGGTCCTGCCGGCTGGATTTCCTCTTCCCCGCCGCAGGTCCGCTTTCCGATGTGGCCGGAAGAACCGTGGAATACATGGACATTCCATGGGACATGGATATCGGAACAAGGTCCGATGAATCGGACCCCGTGAATCAAACCGAGTGAATCACGATTGAATGTGCCCCCACATAGGCATATAATAAGCGGGAAGCATACTGCGAAAGCATTTTCACCATATACGCGAAGGAGGATGCGCCATGAAACTGATATTTGCCATTGTGAGCGACGAGGACAGCAATATCCTGGCGGACAGTCTCAACAGCGAGGGTTTCGGGGCCACGAAGCTTTGTTCCAGCGGAGGATTTCTCAAGAGCGGCAACACGACCTTCATCATCGGAACCGACGATCCCCGTGTTGAACGTGCGCTGGACATCATCCGTGACACATGCAAAAGCCGGCGGCGGATGATCTCTCCTGAAAAGCTGCCTGGCAGCTTTGGCGCGTTCAACATGGCCATGCCGGTCGAAATCAATGTCGGCGGAGCCAACTGCTTCATCCTGAATATCGAACAGTTCCTGAAGGCTTAGCCTGGCTTCAGCTGTTCCGGAACCCCTTGTAAATCATGTCGAATTCCTTTTCAAATTCCAGGAATACTTTGACAATATCAGAATCAAACTGTTTCCCGCACACCTGCAAAATGATTTCACAGGATTTGTCATGTAAATTCGTCCCGTCATTTCTTGTCCCCATGATATGCCTGATGCGATTCGTGTTCCTCAGGCCAGAGGTTTGCCGCCGGCTTCTTTCGGATTCCACCTCACGATGGACACCCTTGCCCTTGGCTGGTGGTT
Source organism: Clostridiaceae bacterium (assembly GCA_025361665.1). Classification (GTDB taxonomy): domain Bacteria; phylum Bacillota; class Clostridia; order DSM-8532; family DSM-8532; genus JAEWSN01. The sequence continues at coordinate 2,744 of JANYKF010000117.1, read as the reverse complement.
GGTTGCTGCCTATCTCCACAGCGGACTTTCACCACCTGGCTGCATGCAGTGCCCGGTACACCACAAAAGGGATGCGGACAACCGTCTGCATCCCTTTCAGGTCTGGAAGCCTTGTCTTCAATGACTCTAGCGTGCCTTATCCGACTCTGCCGCCTCATCCTCCAGAATCCGCTGCTGCCTGGCCGTTTCCAGCATCATGTCCTTCACCTTCATCAGGCGGGTCAGGTTGCCGCGTTCGCTTTCATCCAGTTTCATCACGATGTACCTGACGGTTTCCTGCAGGTTTGGAATCAAGACGAACTCCAGCGCATTCACGCGCCGGCGGGTCTTTTCGATTTCATCCGCCAGCAGTTGAGAAGCTTTTTCCAGTTCTGCCAGTTTCAGCAATACCGGAGATGCCTCGGACAAAGCGGCGATGGCACCATCCAGTTCGCCGGACGTGGTCGCGAAACCGTATGGATAGATGTCCCCTTCCGCCGACTCGCCGGTATCGAATTGCAGAACAGGCACATTCACGCCCATGATGTTCTTCAGTGAGGCCGTCAGTGTCGTTTTCATCTTGGGAAAGCACAAGGCCTCGTCCATCAGATCGCCGCTCATGACGGCACGGGCCATGAGGAACCGGCCATGCGCCTTCGTCAGAAGGGCTTCCGCCTGTTCCCGCACCCCCTTGTTTTCACGGACAATTTCAAGAAAGCGCTTCATTAGCTCATCGCGCTTGTCCTTCAGCAGCCTGTGCCCGCGGAAGGCCGTCCGGAGCCGCTTTTTCAGGCCGGTCAGCACCATGCGGGTCGGGTTCACGTTCAAACGGGCCATTGCTTCAATCCCTTCGCTTGCCACCGACCCTTGCGGCATAGCCGGCAAGGTGGCGAAAACTGTCCGGACACCGGTCTGAATCAGGGAAATCTCCATGAAGCATGCTTTTGAGCAACAGTTGAAAACCGTGCATTCACCCTTCCCCGGCCTTCCGGTGGGCTGGATGGTATTTTTCGATGTGCTCGATGCGTATGCGCTTGAGTTCGGACTCTGGAAGGATCGCGAGCAGCTCCCAACCCAAATCCAGCGTTTCCTCGATCGTTCTTTCGTTGAGATAGCCCTGAGAGACATATTGCTTCTCGAAGGCGTCCGAAAACCTGGCATACTGCTTGTCGACATCTGTCAGCGCCGCTTCGCCGAGGATGGTGGCCAGTTCCTTCGCTTCCTTGCCACGGGCGTATGCCGCAAACAGCTGGTTCATGGTGTTGGGATGGTCTTCCCGCGTCTTTCCCCGTCCGATCCCTTTGTCTTTCAAACGTGAAAGTGACGGTAAAACGTCAATTGGAGGCGTGATGCCCTTCTTGTGCAAATCGCGGCTCAAAATGATCTGCCCTTCCGTGATATACCCCGTCAAATCCGGAATGGGGTGGGTCTTGTCGTCCTCCGGCATCGTCAGGATGGGGATCATCGTGATGGAGCCTTCTTTCCCCCGGATGCGGCCGGCCCGTTCATACAGGGTTGCCAAATCCGTGTACAGGTAACCCGGATAGCCGCGTCTCCCGGGAACCTCCTTGCGGGCGGCAGACACTTCCCGCAGCGCCTCCGCGTAATTCGTGATGTCGGTGATGATGACCAGCACGTGCATGTCCTGTTCGAACGCCAGGTATTCCGCCGCCGTCAGGGCCATGCGGGGGGTCGCGATGCGTTCTACGGCCGGATCGTTCGCCAGGTTCATGAACAGGACGGTTCGATCGATGGCACCGGTGCGCTTGAAGTCTGAAATGAAGAAATCCGCCTCCTCGAACGTGATGCCGACAGCAGCGAAGACGACGGCGAACTTCTGGCCCGTTCCCCGCACTTTGGCCTGACGGGCAATCTGCGCCGCCAGCTGGGCATGAGGCAGTCCGGATGCTGAGAAGATCGGCAGTTTCTGCCCCCTGACGAGTGTGTTCAGACCATCGATTGCGGAAATGCCGGTCTGGATGAACTCATCCGGGTAATCGCGTGCGGAGGGGTTCATGGGCACGCCATTGATATCGATGCGCTTGTCCGGCAGGATTTCCGGACCGCCATCCATCGGCTTGCCCAATCCGTCAAAAATGCGTCCGAGCATGTCCATGGACACAGGCAGTTCAAGGCCGCGGCCCAGGAACCTGATTTTGCTGTTTGAAAGGCTGATGCCGGTCGCATTCTCAAAAAGCTGGACCAGGGCATTGCTTCCGTTGATTTCAAGCACCTTGCAGCGGCGGATTTCACCATTGCCCAGCATAATCTCGCCAATCTCGCCGTAAGTGACCCCTTCCACGCCGCGAACCAGCATCAGCGGCCCGGCCACCTCCGCGATCGATTTATACTCTTTCAGCATCTACGCACCCTCCTTCGCGGCAAGCGCGGCAACCTGATCCGCCAATTCCCGTTCCATGGAATCATATTCCGCATCCGCATCGCATTCCGGCACATACTTGGCGCGCCCGATCCGGACCCGGACCGGCATCGCAAACAGGTCGCGGATGCTTGTACCCGCTTCGGCAGCCGCATGGCCCAGCTCGTGGAATCTGAGGATCAGCTTGAGCAGGCGGTCCATCTTGTGGAAGCTCGTATAGGTGTCCACCTCGTGATAGGCATCCTGCTGCAGGAAGTCTTCGCGGATGGAGCGCGCCGCTTCCAGGGTGACGCGGTCTATCGCGGAGAGGGCATCCACCCCCACCAGGCGGACAATCTCATCCAGTTCCGCTTCCTCCTGGAGGATGCGCATCGTTTCATCGCGG
>JANYKF010000065.1 GCA_025361665.1 Clostridiaceae bacterium | reverse complement strand
ATCGGACAGACGCATCCTTTGGCTTATACAGGCAGGGCTACGTGCTCAATGAATGCGAAAAGGTTGTGCGGGTAAGAGTCTGCAATGGGAAGGGATACCTGTGCGTCAAAGGGATGGCGAACGGAATCACCCGGCCCGAGTTCGAATATGAAATCCCGGAGAAGGACGCCAACGAGATGCTGGACACTTTCTGCCGTGACGCCATTCTGGAAAAGACCCGGTACATCCTTGACGTGGGCGGATTCCGATGGGAAATTGATGAATTCCTTGGCTCCAACGAAGGGCTCGTGGTGGCCGAAATCGAGCTGCAGTGCGAATCGGAAGCCTTTCCGAGACCGGACTGGCTGGGCGGTGAGGTGAGCCGGGACCCCAGGTATTACAACAACAACCTGGTCAGGCATCCGTTTCGGAAATGGTGCTGATCTCCTTGCCGGACCATTGTTCGACCACTTCGTAGAATGCCGCCATATCAAGGGGCTTGGGCAGATAATCATCCATTCCGGCGGCCATGCATTTTTCCCGGTCTCCCGACAAGGCATAGGCGGTCATGGCGATGATGGGCGTCCTGCCGCCTTTTCCGCTTTCCAGCCGCCGAATGACCCCGGTGGCCGCGTATCCGTCGAGAACGGGCATCTGGATATCCATCAGGATGGCGTCGAACCTTTGTTTCATGAACGTATCCACGGCCATTTGTCCATGTTCCACGGAAGTGACTTCCCAGCCTTTTCGCTTGGCATACTGCTCCACGATCCTTCTGCCGACAGCGTCATCTTCCGCCAGGAGCAGTTTCAGCACCCTGTCTCCGCCGGGAAGCGCCTGATTGACCGCAGGAGGCCCCGCTACTGCCTTTTCCATGCCGACTTTCTCCAGGATGCAGGTGAAACTAAAGCGGCTCCCTTCGCCTACCGTGCTGTCAACCCGGATTTCACCGCCCATCATTTCCACGAGGCCCTTGGAAATGGCGAGTCCCAATCCGGCACCGCCATATTTTCGGGTGTTGGAATTATCAACCTGGCTGAAGTGCTTGAAGAGAAAACCCATCTTATCTGCCGGTATGCCGACCCCCGTATCCTGTATCACAAATTCCAGCTTGATTTCCAGACTGTTCAAAACATCCGAAGCGGTGACGGAAACGCTGATCTGGCCCGCACTTGTGAACTTGACGGCATTGCCGATCAAATTGGACAAAACCTGCCGCAATCTGAAAGGATCCCCGACAAGAAGAGCCGGAACGCCTTCATGGATGGAAGATGCCAGTTCCACTGCCTTGTTGGAGGCGGAAAGGCTGAAAAGCCCAACCACATCGCTGACCAGGGAGCCAAGATTGAAAGGGATCCGCTCGAGATTCATTTTCCCGGTTTCAATCCTGGAATAATCCAGAATCCCGTTGATCACGACCAGAAGGGCATCCGAGGAGGTTTTGGAAAGCCGGACATATTCCAGCTGTGCCTCCGTCAGCGGCGTCATCTCCAAAAGCTGCAGCATGCCCATGACCCCATTCATCGGCGTCCTGAGTTCATGGCTCATGTTGGCGAGGAACTGGCTTTTGGAGGCATTCGCGGCCAGGGCTTCCTCTTTTGCCTTTTCCGCTTCCAACTCGGCCTTCCTGCGCTCCGTGTTTTCCGCCTTCAAGTCCTCCAATACCTTCAGCAAGGCCGTCTGGCTCTGCTTCAGATCAAAGTTCAGCATGAGGAGATCCCGCTCGGCCCTGCGGCGCATCGACAGCTCCGTCTCCATCTCTTTCGTGCGTTCCGCCACAAGTTGGGCCAGACGTTCCTTGTCATGAAACAGCTGTACGTTGGCTGTCTTGATTTTGGCCATTGAAAGGATCTGGGCGATCAGTTCCGTTTCATCGAACGGCTTTGTCAAAAAGCCTTCCGCTCCGGATTCCAATGCCTTCATGCGGATGTCCCGCGTAGTTTTCAAGGCCGTCAAGAACAGAACGGGGATATGCTGCAGCCGATGATCACGCTTCAGGCTGCGGCACACCTCGTATCCATCCATTCCCGGCATGACGATGTCCAGCAGGATGACATCCGGATCCTCTGCGCGTGCCAGTTCGATCCCCTTTTCACCAGTGGTGGCCGAGAAGATTGCCGTTCCCGGGAGAACGTCGGAAACGACCGCTTTCAGCGTGAGCAGATTGTCCATGTTGTCATCGATGGCCAATAACCTGATGTGCCTATTCTGCATGGAGGAACCCTCTCATTGTCTGCATCAGCAGCACGTCATCGATCGGCTTTGAAACATAGGCATCAAACCCGTACGCGAGGATTGCGTCCCGATCACCCGACATGGCGCGGGCCGTCAGAGCGATCACGGGAATATCCCGCAATGATTCGTCCCGACGCAGATTCTTGAGTACCTGGAAGCCATCCATGACCGGCAGGGAAATATCGAGCAGGATCATGGCGGGGTCTTGCTCTTTTGCCTTGGCAAGACCCGATTGCCCGTCTGTGGCTGCGATGATTTCAAAGGACTCCTCCAGGAGCGCCCTGACGGTTGTGACATTGTCCAGATTGTCTTCCACGACAAGAACGATCGGTTTGCCGTCAATGGGTTTTCGCGCCCGCCTGCGGGAAACATGCAGGCTCTCTTTTGTGTCTTCGCCCGGCTGCCCGTCCCGGTGCCGGACCATGCTGCCGACAGCCGCCAGGAGTGCCGTCTTTCCAATGCATCCCTTTTGAATCAGCTGGAAGATATGGTTCCCCTGCAGAAAACTCAGCTCCTCCTTGGTGACATGTTTCGCCGTTAGGATCAGCACGGGAATCTGTGCTGTCTTCTCCACACTCCGAATGGCCTTCAATACCTGGAACCCGTCCACCTCCGGCATCATCAAATCAAGAATCATCGTATCGGGAAGCGCCTTATCAATATTTTCCAGTGCTTCTTTCCCACTGCGCGCGATGTGGACCTGGTATCCCTGATCAGACAGGATGTCCCTCATCTGGATGATGGCCGGTTCACTGTCTTCCACCAGCAGGAGGCTTCTGCTGCTTCCCGCTGCCGGATGGTTTGGTGAAAGCATCTCATGATGTGTGTCCGAATGGGGATTGCCGGCACCCTTGTCCGCAAAGGGGAGCATTTTCCCAGTTACTCCCACCGCCTCCGGAGTCAGCGGGAGGTGGAGCGTGAATGTGGAACCTTCGCCTGGGCGACTCGTCACAGTAATCTTTCCATGCAAAAGCCCGGCGTATTTTTTCGCGATGGCCAATCCCAGACCCGTACCCCCGTATTTTTTGGAGGATGAATCATCCGCCTGATGAAATTCATCAAAGATGAGATGAATTTGACCCGACGCGATCCCGATACCCGTATCGGAGACGGAGACCTGGATCTGTCCATGGGAAACAGCCGCGGTGACCTCCACGCCGCCGGCATCGGTGAACTTCACCGCGTTGCCGATGAGATTCTGGAGAATGTGGCGGCACATGGCCTTATCACTTTCTGTTTCTGGTAAACCATCCGGAATATCGTTCTCCAGCAGAATTCCCTTCTCCCGTGCTTGAGGGTTGACCATTTCCACAACGTCGTCAACCAGTTGCCGCATGCTGAATTGCGTGATGGAAAGCTCCTCCCTGCCGGCTTCAATCCGTGAGATGTCCAGAATGTCGTTGACAAGCGAAAGCAGGTGCTTGCCGTTTCGTTCAATCACTTCCAGATAACTGTGTTCATCCTCGGGAATGGTGCCGCGCAGCCGCCGGTTCAGTACGGATGCGAGGGCTATGACTGAATTGAGCGGGGTCCGAAGCTCATGGCTCATGTTCGAGAGAAACGTGCTTTTCAGTTTGTCGGACTCATCCAGCATCTTCTTCTGCATCTCTAGTTCAATGTTCTGCTCCACCAGTTCATCCGCTTGCAGCGCCAGTTCCCTCGTCTGCGCTTCCAGTTCCGTGTTGGTATTCTGCAGCTTGCCGGAAAACTCCTTCGTCTGCTGGAATGACAGGGCGCCATTGAGCCGGGCACTCAAGGTACCCCATATGTCTTTTACGAGGCGGACCGCAGCCGCCGGATACTGCCGGATGCCTGCCAGGGAAACCACCGCGATGACCTCATCGCCATGCAGGACTGGAACGGACCAAATCTCTTTCGGCATGAACGAACCATTGACGGTAGGGTATGCGAACTGCGTATCGGCCGGTATGTCGGACAGGTGCTGAATCTGTTTCGTCGCGAGCGCCATGCCGAACTCGCCTTCCCGGATGGCAGCGGAAAACGTCTTGACGGCTCCTGCCTGCAGGCCGATGGACTCAAACAGTTCATAATCGGTTTTTTGCCCGTTCAGCAGATAAACGGCGCCGTTCTGCGAACCGGTATGCACAAGCATCGCTTTCAGCATTTCCTGGCAGAACCCGCGCAAATCATCCTGCATTATCATGGCTTCCGATATGGTGGCGACTTTGTCCTTGTTCTGCATTTCCTCCTGAACCGTTTGCACCATCTCATTGAAAGTGCGGGAGAGCAGCCCGAACTCATTGGCCGACGCGTACCGGCTGCGTGTTTCCAGCTTTCCGTGCTGAAACGCTTCGGAAGCGGCGGTCAATTCCTTCAGGGGCGTCAAAATCAAGGTTCGCAGCACAAACAGGATGGCAAGGGACAAAAGGAAGATGATGCCCAATACGAAGCCCAGCTGTACAATATTGTTGTTTTTCTGCCGTTGTGCCGACGCATAAAACGCAGCGGCCTTCCCCGCTGCGTAATCGTTGATGACATCAAGCGCGCTCATCACCTTTTCCGCCTGGATGCCGGCGGTTCCGTCAAAAGTGACGGAAAGGGTCGCTTCGGCAAGCTCGCCCG
>JANYKF010000014.1 GCA_025361665.1 Clostridiaceae bacterium | reverse complement strand
CGTTGTAAAAATCTCCGCTGAGGGTATCCGCCGGAACATATCCCACGGAAAAGCGAACCGACTCCCCTTGCGGGAGAACCGTCGGCAGCATGGAACGCTGGACATCCCTGGCCAAATCCACATCCGCCATCAGGCGATCGTTCAGCCGTGTCAGTTCGATCGTCCGTTCCACCACCTGCTTGTCCAGTTCGTTCACATACTGGTTCAGGGTGTCCTTTGCTTCAGAAAGGAGCACATACGGGCGTCTGACGCCATGCACATAAAAAATATCAAAAAGCAGCCCCAAACCGACGAGTTTGAGCAGCAGCGCCATCGCCTCGCCATACGGGGCATCCGGACGAAGGGAAAGCGAAAGGATCTCACTGTTGCAGAGCAAGGTGAAGGACGCAGCCATGAGGATGTGCAGGCGATCCGGGCGGATGCGGTAATTTCGAAATGTGACCAGCATGGCTGCGGCAAGCAGCACGATGACCCCCGACTGAACAGCATGTACGACGATGGAAGGGTCGCCGCCGAACCCCGAGAGGATTTCCAATGGGTTCCATGCAATGAACCAAACCAGAAGGGAGAGGATGCAAATCTCGAGTGAAAACCAAAAGAACGTTCGAATCCGTTCCTTCCGGTTTTCAACAACGATGCAGACAACCACCAGGCCCAATGCGCAGACAAATCTGGATGCTACCAGGAAAAATCCGGAACGCATGGATACGGTCTCCGGATCCGGCAGCAGCATGAATCCGGTGTATCCGGTCAGATAAATCGCATCCAGCATGCCGGAAGCGAAAAATGTGTACCCCATCGCCAACAGTTTCGTATTCTGCACATACCGGTAGGAATAGACAGCCATCAGGAAAATGGACAGGGAGACGAGAATGGAGGCCGATTCAAGAAAGAAATGGTATGACTTGGCATAAAACAAAAAACGAAGGAATCCGGCTCCCTGTATCTGGTCCACTTGGAGCGCGAACCAGACCGAGAAGACCCCGAGCAAAACAGTAAGGTAAAAAAGGCACCAGGCAAGCGCATCGAACTTTGTTTTCTTCCCGAACCTCTGATTTCTCATGGTTTCCTCCCGCGCAGCATTCTCCGTGTGGGATCTCAACCATGATATCATAGAACCGGCATGTGTGCCAATGATGGAGAATCGTTCCATGTAAGGACTTCGGAGCTATTTCTGGCCCACGAACATATGCAGGAGGTTTATGGCAGTGGGTCCGAGCAGCACGATGAATATGACTGGAAAAATGAACACGACCATCGGGATGAGCATCTTGATGGGAGCCTTCATGGCTTTTTCCTGAATCCGCTGTTTGCGGTTGTTCCGGATCTGTTCCGACTGGATCCGCATGACCCTGCCAAGACTGGAACCAAGTTGGTCCGCCTGGATGACAGCGCTGATGAAACTGCGGAAATCCGGAACGCCGATGCGTTCCGCCATCTGGTACATGGCATCTTTTCGAGCCTTTCCGATCTTGATTTCCTGCAGCAGCACCTGGAATTCCTCGGACAAGGTTCCCGGCATCTTGTCTACCACTTTTGAAAGGGCCGCATCAAAACCCAGCCCTGCCTCCACACTGACAGTGAGGAGATCCATCACATCGGGAAGCGATTTGAGGATTTTTTTCTGCCGTTCCCGGATTTTTCCGTTCAGAACGAGGTTGGGGATCAGCACGCCCATCATGCCCACGGCAACCACCATCAGGATCGTCTTTCCTGCATCCGCTTTTGCCTGCCACATCAGGAACACGAGCACCAGCGGAAGCACGACCGTAACAACCGCCTGGATGCCAAACCAGTTCTTCGCACTCCAGCCATACGGGCGCCCGGCCATGATGATCTTCTTCTCCAGGTTGCTCACCATTTCCGCAGGCGCCATGCGCATCAGGGTCTTGCCGATGCCGTCGAGGGCCGGCTTGATGACGCGATCGGAAAAACTGCGGTTGTAAACCTCGTCCGTCGAAGGTCCCATGTCGTTCCGGATGCTGTCAAGCCGCGTCTTCACATTGCCCTGGACCCCAGAGCCGCGGTTGAGCAGAGTGTACAGGAAAAACCCGAAAGGGATGAAGAGGGGAAGCACCAGGATTGGGTTCACGATTCTACCTCCAAGCCGATGAAGTGGGGTGCCGTGGAAAGGGCATGTTCCCGAAACTACACTTCAACATTGACAATCTTGCTCACGATGAAGATGCCGATGGATTCCGACAGCAGTGCGATGCCAATCATGGCGTAGCCCAGCGGTTCGGAAAAGAGCAGCATCATCTGGCTGGGGCTCATCACAAACATCATGCCGCCGAGGATGAACGGCAATCCGCCGATGATCCACCCGGACATCCGGCCCTGGGCAGTCAGTGCCTTGATTTCCCCTTTCATCTTCACGCGCTGGCGGATGGTCGAAGAGATGTTGTCGAGAATCTCGGCGAGGTTGCCGCCAATCTGCCTTTGAATGAGGACGGCGGTGACCATCAGTTCCAGATCGTCGCTTCCAACACGGCTCACCATGTTTTCAAGCGCAGTTTCCGTATTCACGCCGAAATTGATTTCCTTCTGCAGTTTGGTGAATTCCTCCGACACGGGCCCCGTCATCTCCCGCGATACGGAATCGATCGCCTGGAAAAAGCTGTGACCGGCTTTCATGGCATTTGACAGGATGGCAATGGTGTCCCCGAGTTGGGTGTTGATGACCTTCAGCCTTTTCTTGATCCGGCTGCGCACGAATACGGACGGGATGGCCAACCCACAGATGCCTATGGCGAGCGCCAATGGCTTCGGACCCAAGGCCAGGAACCCGATGAACAGACCCAGGATGAAAGCAATGGCTTGAAAAGCGATGAACTCCTCGGACTTCATCAGGATGTTGGCCTTCGTCAGCGTCTTGCGCAAATTTTTGCGGTACCGGTTGAAAAGACCGCTCCGTTCGATTCCGCGCGCCAGCACGCCGATGCCCTGGCGGTATTCCTGCCGCTTCGGCTTGACAATTTCAGCCGCAACATCCACGGGATTCACAAACCGACCCAGCCGATCCATGGGCGCCTGCCTGCCCAAAAGAGGCTTCAGCAGCTGGTAGACCATGAAACCGATGCCAGCCGCCAGGAGAAGGATCATCCACAACATTTGAACACCCCGTTTCGCCTACCGTTTTTCCGTAAACAAATCCGAAGGCAATACCACGCCTGTCTTTTGCAGTTTTTCCATGAACTTGGGCATGATGCCGGTCGGCACGATGCGCCCCGTGATGCGTCCCATGTTGTCGCGCCCCTCTTCCCGGAACAGGAATATGTCCTGCATGGTCACCACATCGCCTTCCATGCCAATCACCTCGGTGATGTGGGTGATGCGGCGGGTTCCATCCTTCAGGCGGGATTGCTGCACGATCAGATCCACGGCGGAGGCGATCTGTTCGCGGATGGCCTTGATGGGAAGGTCCATGCCCGCCATCAGCACCATCGTCTCCAAACGGGACAGCATGTCGCGCGGGGTGTTGGCGTGGCCTGTGGTCAGGGAACCGTCATGACCGGTATTCATGGCCTGCAGCATGTCCAGCGCCTCGCCGCTGCGGACCTCGCCGACCACGATGCGGTCGGGCCTCATGCGCAGGGAGTTGCGGACAAGATCGCGGATCGTGACGGCACCCTTTCCCTCGATGTTCGGCGGCCGGGTTTCCAGCCGCACGATGTGGTCCTGGTGCAGCTGGAGTTCAGCCGCATCCTCGATCGTGACGATGCGCTCATCCTGGGGAATGAACGAGGAGATGACGTTCAGCGTGGTGGTCTTGCCGGAGCCTGTGCCGCCCGAAACAACGATGTTCATGCGGGCTTCGACGCAGGCCTTCAGGAACTGCGCCACTTCCGCCGAGAAAGTGCCGAACCGGATGAGATCATTCACGGTGAACGGTTTTTCCGAGAATTTCCGGATGGTGATCGTAGGCCCGTTGAGTGCCAGCGGCGGAATGATGATGTTCACGCGTGAGCCGCTTGGCAGGCGGGCGTCCACCATCGGTGAACTCTCATCGATCCTGCGGCCGATCGGTGCGACAATCCGCTCGATAATGTGCATCACATGCTCGTTGTCCTGGAAACGGACGTCGGAGAGTTCCAGCTTTCCTTTTTTCTCGATGTAGACCATGTTCCAGCCGTTGACCATGACTTCGCTGATATCCGGATTGTTCAGCAG
>JANYKF010000003.1 GCA_025361665.1 Clostridiaceae bacterium | reverse complement strand
CCGCGATGGGGCCTACGCCAAGGCCGCCGATAAGGACATTGTCCACCAGGGCAAGCCCGTTGAAGATGAAATTCTGCAGGACAATTGGCAATCCGATGCGGGTGATGTCCCGCAGATAATCGCGATCCATCCAAAGGGATCTGTCCATGTGCCACCCCCATCCACGCGCATGGTCTACCCGCCTGTGACTTCCCGCCAATTCCGTATGGGCAGGCGGTTTGAACCTGTCATGCCTTTCCTGCTCATAATTTCATCCCTTGATCAGAACGAGAAACCCCTAAGGACATCCTCAGTAAGCTTTACATTGCCGACCGCGGCGAATCCCGCGGTCTTTGAAAGAAACACACGGCGGGAAACGGCCTGAACATGTTCCGGAGCCACGCGATCAATGGCGGCCAGCGTTTCTTCCACCTGCTGGATGCGGCCGGAGATGATGCGGTTCCGTCCCATGGCCATCATATGTCCGTTTGTGCTGTCCAACCCCATCAGGAAGCTGCCGCGCAGCTGCTGCCTGGCCCGGGCGAATTCTTCCTCCGGCACGGGGTTTGATGCCAGGCGACCAATTTCCTCCGCCATGCGTTTGAGCACCTCGCGGACTTTCCCGGGTGTGGCAGCGGCGTAGACAGAAAACAGGCCCCCGTCCTGATACGATGTCGGAAAAGAGTAAACCGAATAGACAAGTCCGAGTTCCTCGCGTATCCGCTGAAAAAGCCGTGACCCCATCCCTCCACCCAATACGTTGTTGAGCACCATGATCGGCCAGACATCCTCCTCATCGAGCGATACGCCCGGAAAGGCCAGGCAGAGGTGTGCCTGCTCCGTTTTTTTGCGCTGCAGGGTGAACGATTGCCTGAAAACGGGTTGATCGGACAATACGGATGCCGTCCCGCCGACAGGCCAGCCACCAAAACATTGTGCCGCGCAGGCCTGAAGCGTTCCTGCGTCGATATCCCCGGCAACCGACAGGACCGCGTTTCCCGGGACGTAACGTTCCTTGTGGAATCGATTCAGCTGTTCCGCCGTGAAAGCATCGACGCTTTCCTTCGTCCCGAGAATGGGCAGCGCCAGTGGATGACCGGCCCAGGTTCTCTCTGTCAGGATATCATGGACCAGTTCTTCCGGATAGTCTTCCACCATGCCGATTTCTTCCAGAATCACCTGTTTTTCCAAAGCCAGATGGTCGGCCTGCAAAAGCGGCCGCAGGGCCATATCCGCGATGATGTCCATGGCCTGCGACAGATCCTCTCCCAATGTCTTCGTGTGAAAACAGGTACAGTCTTTCGCCGTGAACGCGTTGATATGCCCGCCAAGCCTGTCGATTTCACGTGCGATGCCGGCAGCCGTCCGATTGACTGTTCCCTTGAACAGCATGTGTTCCATACAATGCGACAGGCCTTTGTCTTCTTCCTCTTCATGGCGGGAACCAGTGCCGATCCACAAACCGAGGGCCACCGTCCTCAACTGGGGAAGCGGCTCATGGAGAACCCTCAGCCCGTTTTCCAAAACAAACTCCGTAATCATGCCGCTCCATTCCAAAAAAACGGACGGGAACACCCGTCCGTTTCAGCCTGACATCTGGTCCATTTTCTGCCATGTCAAATGTCTTTGTTGTCCGTTACCTTGCCTGATGCGCTGTCTTGGTGAAACCAGGAATTGTATCTCTTCCAAAAGGAATTCATCCTCTGCATATCTTCCGCCCGCAGCGTTTGCCTGGTCGTCGCCGTTCGATTGGCATGGCTTTTGTCCAAGTGGCAATTCAACGGGTTAAGCCGTTTTGTCCCCCACGTGCGATGATTCGAAAAGCCCCTCTTTCGTACACGCACCTGTTCATGTTTTTTGGGCACATCAACATTTGCGTTGGCACAAGCTTACCATACACCATATATAGTGTCAACGATATTCAGCACCTTTTTTCCGTACGAATCCAAGCCTTTTTCCATGCAAATCCAACCCATTTTCCCGTACGAATCCAAACTTTTTCCATGCGAATCCAAGCCTTTTTCCATGCGAATCCACAGACTACCGTTCCAGCAAACCTTGTTCTGCAAGGCTCGCATAGCGTTCCCCTGCCACGATGATATGGTCGACGACAGGGATGGAAATGGGCATGAGGGCCGAACGGATGCGGCGTGTCACATCCAGGTCCGGACCGGAAGCGAGCAGACTGCCACCGGGATGATTATGGGAGAGGATGATGCTGTTGGCCTTGTGTCTCAAGGCCGCCTCCACGATCATGCGCGGGTAGACAGGGGCTTCGTTCAGGGTTCCCTCATGGACCAGGGCGGCATGGTTGACACGATTCTGGGCATCAAGGCAGATGACATAGAAGACTTCGTAGGGTCTCCCGGCGAACAGGGACACCGCAAATTCACCTGCCCGTGCCGATGTGCCGAGTATCGGACGATCTCCCCACCGCTGCTTGAGGTAGCGGCGTGTGAGCGGCCCTGCCAGGGTCAGAAGGATGGCGGTTGCGATGGAAAGGCCGCAACGGCGTTCAATGTCACGCGGATCCGCCTCGAAAAGCCCCGAGAGGGAGCCATATTCCCGCAGCATGGCATGAGCGACCGGATTCGTGTCCCGTTTCGGCATACAGTAGAACAAAAGCAGTTCCAGCACCTCATGATCCTTGAATGCATCCATCCCTTCCGACAGATACCGATCCCGCACACGCTGGCGATGACCGGTATGAAGCTGGCCGTCGTCCAGAGTGAAAGACATTGACAGACTCAATGGTTCCTCCGTATTCATGTACATCCTCCAACCCGGTTGTCTCCGTATTCATGTCGATCCGCCAACCCGTTTTTCCGTCATCATGATAACCGCATGAACCTTGTTTCCTACATTCTGGCATAAAAAAACAGGCATATGGATAAGCCGGCAGCCTACCAAGCCTGTTTTATTTTCAACAACAACTTCCCTTTCCGCACTTTTCCCCTTCTGCTTCCTTCCCCTTCCACACCCTTCCTTTTCT
>JANYKF010000492.1 GCA_025361665.1 Clostridiaceae bacterium | reverse complement strand
GGGCGGTTCGAACGTGTTCCCGGGAATCACGGGATCGGGACGGAAGGAGGGTCCACCAGCGCGAAACGGAGAATGCCCTCGGCCGCAACCACGCCATCGACCGTCGCTTTCGCGACCACCTTGCCCATGCTGCGCCGAAATGCGAGAAACTCGGCTTCCACCAGCAGGGTATCCCCGGGCACCACCTGCCTCCGGAATTTCATTTCCTCTATCCCGGTGAAAAGGCCAAGTTTGCCGATGTTGTCCCGGAGCATCAGGCCAGCTGCACAGGCCACCTGCGCCATGCACTCCACAATCATCACACCCGGCATGATGGGATTCCCCGGAAAATGTCCGGAAAAATACGGCTCATTGCAGGTGACGTTCTTGATGCCAGCCACTTTCATACCCGATTCGATTTGGGTCAGCTGCTCAGGAGGAAGTTTCGTGAGTCTGTCGACCATGAGGAACGGATAGCGGTGCGGGAGAATTCTCTGCAAATCAATTGTGTCCAACCATTCCTTGCGTGCTGCCATCCTGCTGCCTCCGTTATTCCTGCGTCCGTTATTCCTGCGTCCGATATTCCTGCGTTCGTTATCCCCGCGTCCGATATCCCACGCACGCTTTTGCCCGTGCGCAGCGCGCCCCGGGCATCACCCGTCCTGCTCCCAGTTGTGCCAGATGTTCTGGACATCGTCATGTTCTTCGAGCCGCTCAATCAGTTTTTCCATGTTTTCGGCCGTCTCGGGGTCCGTCAGGACAACGACTGTTTTGGGCACCATCGTGATCTCCGCCGTGGCGAAGGTCAATTTCCGTGCTTCCAGCGCTTCACGCACCGCGGTGAAATCATCCGGGGCCGTCAGAATCTCGAAGTATTCCTCTTCCGTTGAAAAGTCCTCGGCGCCTGCTTCCAGGGCGGTCATCATGAGGCTCTCCTCATCGAGTTTCCCGTCCTGTTCGATCAGGATTTGCCCCTTCTTGTCAAACAGGAAGGAAACGCATCCGGATGTACCCATGTTGCCGCCGAATTTGTCGAAGAAGTGCCGGATGTCTCCCGCCGCGCGGTTGCGGTTATCGGTCAGCACTTCCACGATGACGGCCACGCCGGCCGGTCCGTACCCCTCATACTGGATTTCCTCGTAATTGGTCGCGTCCCCGTCTCCCGCCGCTTTTTTGATGCTGCGGAGAATGTTGTCATTGGGCATGTTGTTCGCCTTCGCCTTCGCGATGACGTCACGCAGACGGGAATTGGAAAGCGGATCCGGTCCGCCGGACCTGACCGCGATGGCAAGTTCGCGTCCGAGCTTCGTAAAGGCATTGCCACGCTGTGCATCTGCCTTTCCCTTTCTGTGCTTGATGTTGGCCCATCTGGAATGTCCTGACATATGCTTGTTCTCCCCCTTTATTCCGGCGCGTCTGTCGGCATGATTCTCAAAAAAGTTCCGGCTTCCGTAAAGGCAACCGGCTTCGGATCCGAATAGAGGAATTCCACCCGGGCGGATGTCAGATCTGCCAGATCGCGTTCCAGAACCTGCCGCCTTTCCGGTTCCAGATACAGCCGAATCCTCACGTCGGCGGCATATTCGGTGCCTGCCGCCAGATAGCCGCCAGCCGCCAGATAATGCGCCACTTTGCCGGCCAGCGTGTATTCCATGCACAGCACGGTTTCGAGACAAGGCCTGACCCGCATGGTTCCGGCAGCCGTGACCCCGAGGCCGGCAGCCTTTCCATAGGCGCGCAGCAGGCCCGACGCACCCAGAAGGACTCCCCCGAACCATCGGCACACCACAATCACGGCATTGGTGATGCCTTGCCTGTTGAGGACTTCGAGAATCGGAACACCTGCTGTCCCGGAGGGTTCCCCGTCATCACTGCAACGCCGGACGGACGTGGAACCATCCAGTGCATAGGCATGGCAGTGGTGTCCGGCATCCCAGTCACGGGTGCGCACGCTTTTGATGAACGCCAGCGCTTCCTCTTCCGTCGATATGGGTGCGGCCGTCGCAACGAAGCGGGACCGCTTTTCCTCGTACATTCCCGTTCCGGGCCCGAGCAATGTCTTGTACGGATTCATGGCCTGACTCCATCGAGATAAAAAAACAAAGGCGCCTCCAGGCCTTGGCCGTGTGAGACACCCCCAATTGTAACAGATTCGCATCGCCCAGTTCAATCCGGACGCCCGGTCTTTTCAAAGTACTTGCGATAGGACTGAGTGAGCAGGGAGCGATCCTGGCTGTATGTAATCATCTCGACTGCTTCAGCAACTGGAAAGAACCCGGCGGCCGTCATTTTTTCCGGTTCGCCGATGCGATAATCCTCGGAATCCGCCTTCATGACGAACCAGGCCACCCGGTTGCAAACCGGACGCTGCCGGGTGATGGAATAGAACTCATAATAGGTCCTTCCTGCGCTGTCGAGGATGGTGCCTGTGATTCCGCCTTCCTTCCGCACGCTTTGCACAGCGGTTTCCTCAGCCGTCAGCGCGTCGCGGATGATGCCTTTGGGCATGACCCATTCCCCTTTTTCATTCTTCAGCAAAAATACCTTTTCGCCGCAGAAGACCACACCACCAGCACAGTCTCGCAGTTGCATATCGCAAAGTCCCCTTTCGCACGCGACCTCCGTCGCATCATCGATTCCAGATAAAAAAAAGGCACCGTCTATCCATGATAATCATGATTGCCGACTTGCGCCCCAGTCCAATGCCAACTGAACTGAACTGAACTCATTTGCTATATGAAAGGAGGAACACGATGAAAAAGCCACTCCACACCCTCCATTTACCCGGAACCCGCTCATCGAAACAGGCTGTTCTTACAAAATCGAACTGTTGCCGGTCAGGAGGTTTTTTTTCTGCTCCTGCAGGATGACGGAAATGGTCCTTCGCTGTCCGATCATCGCCGTACTCTGCTCAATGGAGTGAATGCTGTCTGTCAGTCGCTGTGACGCGTATGCACTGAGGATGGCTCGATCGTTCGGACATAGCCTGGTCGTTTTTTGCTGCATGACCCACACTTCCTTTCGGAATGCACAAATGCCTGCAATTTTCAGGTGCTGCCTGTTCCTTACCCGTTTCCACCCGTTTTCAACCAAAGTCATATGAAGGGAAATATACGATGGAATGATGGCCACTGTTCCGCTTCTGCTGCATACGCGGGGAATCCCTTACTACTCGGGTTCTATCAGGCCGTACTTTCCATCACGCCTGCGGTAAATGACGTTCACCTGTTCATCGGAAGCATTTGAAAAGACAAAGAAACTGTGCCCAAGCAGATTCATCTGCAAAATGGCTTCTTCCAGATCCATGGGCTTC
>JANYKF010000488.1 GCA_025361665.1 Clostridiaceae bacterium | reverse complement strand
AGGTCGGGCAAATGCTGTTCAATGCCCCTGCGATTCCGCGTCTGGGGATTCCTTTCTACAACTGGTGGAACGAGGCGCTCCATGGTGTGGCCCGTGCGGGAGTGGCTACCATGTTCCCTCAGGCCATTGGCCTGGCGGCTTCCTTCGATGAAGCCCTGCTCCAAAAGGTGGCGGATGTCGTATCCACCGAAGGCCGCGCGAAACATCACGAGGCTTCCCGGAAAAATGATCGCGGCATTTACAAGGGACTCACATTCTGGTCCCCGAACGTGAATATTTTCCGGGATCCCCGCTGGGGCCGCGGGCATGAGACCTATGGCGAAGATCCTTATCTGACCGCGCGACTGGGCGTCGGGTTCATCAAAGGGCTGCAGGGCAGTCATCCGAAGTACCTGAAAGCGGCGGCCTGCGCGAAGCATTTCGCCGTGCACAGCGGGCCTGAAAGCGAGCGCCATTCCTTCAATGCCGTGGTATCGGAAAAGGATTTGCACGAGACCTATCTTCCCGCATTCCGCGCCGCCGTGACGGAAGCGAATGTTGAGGCCGTCATGGGCGCATACAACCGCACCAACGGCGAACCTTGCTGCGGCAGCAAACGGCTGTTGGCGGACATCCTGCGAGGAGACTGGCAGTTCGACGGTCATGTCACATCCGATTGCTGGGCCATCCAGGACTTCCACCTCCACCACCATGTCACAAGCACCGCTCCCGAATCCGCGGCGCTGGCCGTTCGGAACGGCTGTGATCTCAACTGCGGAAACCTTTTTGGGAACCTGCTCATCGCCGTTTCGGAGGGACTCATCGCGGAATCCCTCATCGACCGGTCGGTGAAACGGCTCATGACCACCCGGATGCGACTGGGCATGTTCGATGCGCCGGAACACGTTCCATTCACGGGGATTCCCTATGAACTGAATGATTGCGGGGAACATCGGGAGATTGCCCTGGAAGCGGCGCGCCGTTCGATGGTGCTCCTGAAGAACAACGGCGTGCTTCCCTTGCGGCCGGAAACCGTCAGGACGCTCGCCCTGGTGGGCCCGAACGCGGACAGCCGTCGAGCGCTCATCGGCAACTATTATGGCACGGCTTCCCGGTATGCCACCGTGCTGGAGGGTGTGCGGGAATTGGCCGGCGACGAGGTGGATGTCCTTTATGCAGAAGGTTGCCCCCTGCAGCGGGAACATGCCGAGGACCTTGCCCGCATGCTGAAGGAAGGACCGGATCGCCTGGCAGAGGCCGTTTCGGTCATGGAACGCGCCGACGCCGTCATTTTGGTGCTGGGACTGGATGAAACACTGGAAGGGGAAGAGGGCGACCAGGGAAATCAGCATGCATCCGGCGACAAATTGACGCTGGATTTGCCGGGCCTCCAACCGGAATTGCTCCGCCGGGCGCTCGATACCGGAAAACCGGTTGTGGTGGTCAACATGTCCGGCAGCGCCATGAATCTTTCCTTAGCGGAAGAGAAGGCGGCAGCCGTGCTGCAGGTCTGGTATCCCGGTGCCGGGGGTGGTTTGGCCGTGGCGGAAGCCCTGTTCGGGCAGACAAATCCATCCGGCCGCCTGCCGGTCACGTTCTACCGCAGTACGGACGATCTGCCGGATTTCCATGACTACTCCATGAAAAACCGCACTTATCGCTATTTTCAGGGCGAAGCCCTCTACCCGTTCGGGTACGGTTTGAGCTATACGACCTTTACATACGGCAATATCCGGATCTCCAAACCGATGATTTCCGCTGGCGATGATGTCATTGTGACGGCAGCCGTGCGAAATACCGGGGATGTTTCCGGTATCTGCACGGTGCAGGCATACCTGTCTGATCTGGAGGCATCCGTCGCGGTTCCGCGCTGGTCCCTTGCCGGCATGAAAGCGGTGGAACTTGCTCCAGGGGAAGCCTGTGATGTTTCATTCCGTCTATCGGCCCGCCAAATGGCAGCGGTCAATGAAGAAGGACGGTTCGTGCTGGAACCGGGAAGATTCCGCGCTTTTATCGGGGGCAGCCAGCCGGATGCCCGAAGCCTGGCACTCACAGGCGCCAATATCGTGTCGGTGGAATTCGAAATGACCGGGATGATGATTCTGCCTGTTTGAGAGACCCATCAGCGATTCAGAATCGGAGGAAAACAGGATGTTGGCTGAAGCCTTGAAAAAACGGAACCTGCCGGATGTGATGAAGGATCAGGAAACGGGTCGGCCGATAACATCTGCAGATTGGGCAGGCCACCGGAAAGCCTTGCTGGAGGGGCTGGCACGCGCGGAGTACGGCATACTGCCGCCTGCACCCGAAACGATCCGTATTGAAACGCTGGAACGGCGGGAAGAGGCTTTTGGCGGGAAAGCCGTCCATGAAATCCTTTCCCTAACCTGCCCCACGCCTGGGGGTCCGTTCACTTTTCCCTTTCATGTCATCCTGCCCTGTATTTGTGGTGAATCAATATCAGAATCAGCACAAGTTCGTGTGCATGTGCAGGGGCTTCCTGATGTTTCAAGACGAAGCAACGATGCCTTGCC
>JANYKF010000482.1 GCA_025361665.1 Clostridiaceae bacterium | reverse complement strand
GCCTTCGCCTCGCCGACGCCGGTCTTCGCCTCGCCGACGCCGGTCTTCGCCTCGCCGACGCCGGTCTTCGCCTCGCCGACGCCGGGTTCCGCCTCGCCGACACCGGTTTCCGCCTCGCCGACGCCGGTCTTCGCCTCGCCGACGCTGGTCTCCGCCTCGCCGACGCCGGTCTTCGCCTCGCCATCGATGGGTTCAGCCATTTCTGAAAGTGCACCTGGAATTGCTGCAACTGCTGCGAGCCATTCCTCAAAAAGGAGCGCTTCTTCCGGAAACAGCAGCATGCCGTCTTCAGGTCCCCCCTTGCAGCACCGGGCACCGCACAAAGCACCGCAATCCATGGACAGCGGGGTGACGGCATCCAGCATGGCGTGGCATTCACGCCAGATGTCCACCGGAAGTTTTCTTCGCGGCTTGTGGCCGCTGCTGCGGTTGGAAGCCGGGGACGGTCCGGCGGACCCGGAAGAAGTGCGGACATGCCCGGGTTTGCCGGGATGGACGCTTCTCATGATGCGTACATCATGCGGAGAACATGCACCAGCAGACGATCCGGCAGTAGCCGCTTCATCAGGAGAATCAGCTTGTAATCGAGTCCGACGGCCGTACGGACAGGCGGGTATTTGGAAAAGGCAACCCGGCAGATGACCCTGGCCACTTTTTCTGGCGTGGCACCATGCTGTTCATCGTGCGCCATGCGTTTCACGGAACGGGTCAGCCGCTCTGCATACGCTTTGTTGCTTTGCGCAGCTACGGTCAGGGTTCTGGCACCGGTAAAACCTGTCCGGGTATCTCCCGGCTCCACCAGGCTTACGCGTATGCCGAAAGGAGCCACTTCGCTCCTCAAGGCTTCCAAGGTGGATTCCAGTGCGAATTTGGTGGCGCTGTAACCCGACTGGAATGGAATGGCCAGCATGCCGGCCACGGAACTCACTGTGACGATGGAACCCGAACCTTGACGCCGCATGATGGGGAGCACCTTGCACAGGACACGCAGGGCGCCGAAATAATTCACTTCAAACTGGCTTTTCGCCTCGTCGATTCCGGTATCTTCCACGGAACCGGCGATGCCGGAACCGGCATTGCCGATCAGGACATCCAGACGCCCCTGTTCGCGCATGATTTGCCCGATTCCGGCATCCACTTCCGAATCCTGGCACACATCCATTTTCAGCATCCGGATCCCTTCCACTGATTTTATGCTGCGTGAGGTTCCATAAACGACATGACCGGCCGCCGCAGCCAGTTTGGCTGTGGCCAGGCCGATGCCCGAGGAGGCACCGGTTATCAGCACGACCTTTTTTCCCCGAACCTTTTCCATGTTTGCCTCCTGTTTTATGTGTATTTCCGTCGAAGCCGCATTTACACTCATCCATGGCCGCCCTGAAGCCGCATGGGCATTCCGGTGACGGCTGACACCATTGTAACGGAAGCGGCTGCCGGGTGCAACGGATTCAGGAGCCATGCCGACCTTGATGCGGCATTGCTCCGTTGCGGTGGGCCATGATGATTGTGGAAACGGTCAAAAGGGTGTGTTACAATGAACAGGTCGGTTTTTCGGCCGGTTTTGCCGTAAAATCGGCGATCGGATATGCGAAAGGAAGTACAACATATGGATCTGTTCAGGAAATGCTTTGAGTTCACAAAAGCCCAGGAAGTCATCGACATGGAACTCTATCCGTTTTTCCATGCACTGGAGAGCCGACAGGATACCATTGTGACCATGGAGGGCCATCGCATCATCATGATAGGCTCCAACAACTATCTGGGTCTGACATCGCATCCGGAAGTAGTGGAAGCGGCTCGGAAAGCATTGGAACAATATGGAACCGGCTGTTCGGGTTCCCGATATCTCAACGGAACGCTGGTTTTGCATCTGGAATTGGAGAAGGAAATGGCCGAGTTCATCCGCAAGGAAGCCGCCCTTACGTTCAGCACCGGCTTTCAGACCAATCTCGGGATCATTTCCGCCATTGCGGGACGCGGCGATGTCATCCTCTGCGACAAGGAAAACCATGCCAGCATCTACGACGCCTGTCGCTTGAGCTTCGCATCACTGGTCCGTTACAAGCACAATGACATGGAGGAATTGGAGAAACTGCTGGGTGAAGTGCCGGATGAGAAGGGCAAGCTCATTGTCACCGATGGTGTCTTCAGCATGGGCGGCGATATTGCGAATCTGCCCAGAATCGTGGAATTGGCGAAAAAATACGGTGCCCGCGTCATGGTGGACGATGCGCACGGCCTGGGTGTCCTTGGTGCGAACGGTCGCGGCACGGCTGAGCATTTCGGTCTTGAGGACGATGTGGACATCATCATGGGTACTTTCAGCAAATCCCTTGCAAGCCTTGGCGGATATATGGCAGCCAGTGAAAAAGTGGTCGGTTTCGTGAAACACCATTCCCGGCCCTTCATCTTCAGCGCTTCCATTCCGCCTTCCAACGCGGCGGCGGCCCTGGCTGCGCTCCGGGTTCTGAAACGCGAGCCGCAACGGGTTCGCGCCCTCACCGCCGCGGCGGATCACATGCGCGACGGGCTTCGTAAAAACGGGATTCCGGTGCACGAGACCAAAACACCCATCATTCCCATCACAACATATGAGGATATGCGCACGTTCCTGATTTGCCGCCAGCTCTTCGATGCCGGCGTATACGTCAATCCGGTCATTTCACCTGCGGTTCCTCAGGGCCAATCCATGATCCGCACCAGCTACATGGCCACACATACCCCGGAAGTGCTCGATGAGGCCATAGCGATCATGACAAGGGTGTTCTCGCAGAATTAAGAGTGCCCATCCCGCGGCATGAAAAACAGACAACTCCTTGTTTGCGCCAAGACATGAAAAACGGGTAGTCCCTTTTTGCGGGAACTGCCCGTTTTCATATTTCATTCGATGAGGTCTCCATGGCAGTGACCGATCCATTATGCTTTCTTGAAAGCCGCCATGCATTCGGTACAGATTTTCTTGCCCTTGTATTCCACAACATCTTTCGCATTGTCACAGAAAATGCAGGCCGGCTCATATTTCTTCAGAATGATATTTGCACCGTCCACATAGATTTCCAATGCGTCCTTCTCGGCGATGTCCAGCGTGCGGCGAAGTTCGATCGGCAAAACGACGCGGCCGAGTTCATCCACTTTTCTGACAATTCCTGTTGATTTCATCATTCAACCCCCCCAAAAAGTAAAAAATCATGATTGATCCCCAAAAGCAGAATACCATAAATTCCAATAAGCGTCAACCCATGTTTGAGATACAATATCCAAATAATATCAACTTAACTATGTTGTGGGAATCAAACGCATGAAAACAGAATCGAAAATATCGTCGAAAAACATCGAAACATCAAAAATAGCACCATTATGACAAGATTACAAAAATATGATAAAGGATATATATGTCATAATAACATAATATAACATATAGATATGATTACTAATATGGAAAGTTTCTGACTGTTGCAAAACATGAATCATTCGGGGATAATGAGAACAGCCAATCACAACGGGTGGCGCTGGAGGAGACATGAAAACGACAGAAGTTGAACAACTGCTGATGATGTTGGGCCAGATCCGAGAGGATCAGCACCTGCTTCTCGTACAGCAGCAAAAGATCCTGACAGGGCTGGCTGATGTGAAATCGCTTCAGAAGAGGCTTCAGCAGGAAATGGACGGAGAGGGGACCCACATGGAGTTCCTGACCGTCAGGAACGGACTCATCAACTGAGAGGCGGGACTTCCCATGGTAACAGGATCCCTGGTGCTGCTGGTGGATGACGACATCCACATCTGCGAACTGGTTCGCTTGTATCTGGAAAAGGACGGATTCCGTGTTGCGCTGGCCCATGACGGGCGCAAAGCCGTCGATCTCTTCAAGGAGACGGCTCCGGACATCGTGATTCTGGACATCATGCTTCCCGGCATCGACGGGTGGCAGGTGTGCCGTGAGATACGCAAGTTCAGCCAAACCCCCATCATCATGCTTTCCGCGCGTGATGAGACATTCAACAAAGTACTCGGTCTGGAATTGGGTGCCGATGACTACATGGTGAAGCCGTTCGAGCCGAATGAACTTTCCGCGCGCATCCGCGCCGTATTGCGCCGCTACGGGCGACATGAGGAATGCTCCGAGCAATTGGTGTTTCCGGGTTTGTCCGTCAGCAAGGCCAACTACACGGTCATCCTCAACGGCAAGGAACTGGATGTTCCGCCCAAAGAGCTGGAACTGCTCTATTTTCTGGCTGCAAACCCCAACAAGGTATTCACAAGGGAACAATTGCTTGAAAATGTCTGGGGATTCGATTTCTATGGCGATACGCGCACGGTCGACGTCCATGTGAAACGGCTTCGCGAGAAGCTGGAAATCAATCCGGAAGCGAAATGGCAGATCAAGACCGTGTGGGGCGTCGGTTACAAGTTCGAGGTGAAATGATGCGCCGCTCCATCTTTCTTCGCGTCGCCACAATCCTCATTACCGTATTGCTTGTCGGCATCACCATCACGGGCGCTGTATTCTATGTGTTTCTTGAAAACCGGGTCGTGGAAGACAAGGCGGTTCTGCTCAA
>JANYKF010000425.1 GCA_025361665.1 Clostridiaceae bacterium | reverse complement strand
GCTTTCTGCGGGGCCTCGGATCTGCGATCGATCCGGAAGAGCATCCTTTTTCCTTTTCTTCCAATCCGTGGTCCCGGCGTAATGCTGGACAAAGTGCTGGAATCCCTGCATATGCCGCCGGATGGCACCGAATCACGTGATTTGGTGTGTTGAAGGCATAAAATGTGCCTTCAACATGCAGGATGTCAGAGACATCCTGCATAAAAACTCACAACAGTGGGTTTTTACACCAGAATCAAGTATGAATTCCCGGATGAAGATACGAATTTTTGGAGGTGGAAATGTTGAACGGGAAAAAGCCTGCCCCCCTGTTGTTCAAACCGGACCTCGCCGAGGCGGCCAATCGATGGAATG
The DNA here is from genome assembly GCA_025361665.1 of Clostridiaceae bacterium. Lineage (GTDB taxonomy): Bacteria > Bacillota > Clostridia > DSM-8532 > DSM-8532 > JAEWSN01. The sequence goes on along the minus strand of JANYKF010000425.1, from coordinate 1,813 downwards.
CCTACTATGAAGGGGAAATCATCGATCGGCCCATTGTTTGCATCACTTCGCCGAAGGATTGTTATGCAGCCTCGGACCCGATTGATTCAAACGATTATCATGACAAGGTATTCGGCGACATGGATGTCCGGATAGACAAAGTCATGAAACGGGCGGAAGCGACTTTTTTCGGCGGAGAAGCCATTCCGGACTATTTTCCATCTTTGGGGCCGGATGAACTGGCTGTTTTCTGCGGAGGGGAATTGAAATGGAGTGCGAATAAAGACGGCTGGCAGATGACAAACTGGTCAAAAGCGGTAGTGAAGGACTGGGCGGGTTTTTTGCCGATTCAGCTTGATGAATCAAATGACCTGTGGAAGCATTTGTTGAAAATCTACCGGAGGGCGGCGGAAAGAATGACGGGGAAGATGCTGCTGACGCCTCCCGACCTGCATTCGAACATGGACTTGCTTTCCGCTCTGCGCGGGCCTGAAAGCCTCTGCATGGATCTTCTCGATGACCCTGAGATCATCGACAGGGCCATGATGGATGCAAGGCAGGTTTTCGTGAAAATATGGAATGCGGTCAGGGAGGCGGGCCGGTTTGAAGAAAACGGATACAGCAATTCACTCTATTCGATGGAGGGGGCCGCGACGCTTCAATGCGATTTCAGCTGCATGATCAATCCCCGGATGTTCAGGAGATGGATTTTGCCGGCACTGGAAGAAGAGGCGGAAATCGTGAAGCATGCGATTTACCACTGGGATGGTCCCGGTGCGCTGGTTCACACCAGTGACCTGGTCGCGAGCAAAGGGCTCCATACCCTGGCCTATGTGCCTGGAGACGGCAGAGGCCGTCATGTGGATTATCTTGAACTGTACAAAAAGGTGCAGGCGGGCGGTAAGGCGGTGGCCGTGTCAGGCACTGTGGATGAAATCAAGTACATGCACAAGGAATTGATGCCGAACAAGACGATGTACAGTACGGGCACAGCTACCCAGTCCGAAGCGGAAGCGCTGCTGAAGTGGTTTGTGAAAAACACGTGAGATGGCGGGTGCCCTCGATATTTTGAAACTGTTCGGGTCCTTTTGCGGAATATTTCTTTATTCGACGATCTTCGACATGCGATTTATGATAGTCTATTGCAAGTAAAAACTGCATCCGGGGGGATATGTCGTGGCATATGTAAAGGTATCATGGGATAGTGTTCTCAAGGAAAAAGGGTATCTGCCTGGTCCTGTGGAACTTTATGAGTACCCTTACCAGTGCCTGGGCCGCTCCGGCGAGCATGTGTTTCTTGTCGTCGCGAAGACAAGCCTTGTTTATGACACATCTGTCCTCAAGGCAAAGTCAGGACCGTTGTTCGCTTCAAGTTGGAATGGATGTGACTGGGGGCCCTTGACCGAAAAACAGGAATTGAAAATAACCCTGCTGGGTTCCTCTTCGAATATTCATTGCGAAGAGGCAGATGGAGATATCATCATGAAAACAAGCTGCTTTCAGCAGATTCAAGCGTAGACGATACATGCTTCGCGGCGAATCACCAGGAAGACCGGTAAATGCGTCCGAGTCCTTTGGTTTATGTTATTTGAGCGATGCATTTACAGGGTAGCCACGGGTATCGGCAGCGGCCTCTAATCGTTCAGTCCCTTGCCATCGAGAATTTGCCGCATGCTTTTTTCAATCCTTGACTCCCGGGTTTTGGATTGTTTGGGTGCGGTAAAATAAAGGATGTATGCTCTTTGCCGTCCCGATGTCAATGCTTCAAAAGCAGATTTCAAGGCTGGGGTTTCATCGAATTGTTTCTGCAGTTCCTCGGGAATGGTGAACTCGG
>JANYKF010000499.1 GCA_025361665.1 Clostridiaceae bacterium | reverse complement strand
AAAAACCTTGCAGTGCTTCATCGATGCTGTTGTCCACAATTTCGTAGACCAAATGGTGAAGGCCGCGCGAAGAGGTGGATCCGATGTACATGCCCGGGCGTTTGCGGACCGCCTCCAACCCCTCGAGCACCTGGATCTGGTCTTCCCCGTAAATTGCATTGTTGTGGCTCTGCTCTGTCATGTTGTACTACCCTCCGGATCCGGTACTCATCTGCCGTGGTATCATTTATTCCATGAATGAATCCGATATCGTCGCCATCTGCCGGTTTCAACATTCCCTGACTTTATCTCACCTTATGGGTCTGATCGAGCATCCGGTTGCACCTTTTCAACAGTGTTGCGGGAGATATGGGTGAAAGGTAGACCTGGTAACGGTATTCTGTTTCAACCAGGACAAAGGATTTCGGCATCTCATCACCAATGGACATTACAAATCCTTCCTCTTCTGCTGTTTTAAGGAAGTTTCTGGTGTCAGGAAAAACAGTTGTCTTTTCCAAATCAAGGATGGCAATGAGATTTTTCAAAAAGATGATGACATCTCCGCCGATATGAATGAACACAGAACACCGCCTTTTCTGTCATCTCTCAGTAAACGCTGTTCAAAATCCATGAATCTTTTCCCGAGTGCCTCTTCTCCGGACAAAAAATTGGACGAAGAGCTTACTCCCCGCCTTGACCGCCGTTTTGCAAATGATATGGACTGCCTGCCCGGAATACTGTCGTTGGTTCCTTCATCAAAGCCATGAATGATGTCTGCAGACTTTGGCGGCCGGAACCCTGACAGATTTCTACCCGTCAATAAGCGATCGGATTCACTTCATTGTACCCTTTCTGAATGGCAGGGTCAAGAAACAGCTCCGCTCCTGCCTATGACGCAGCTCCCTCTTGTGAAACGCCTCTTTCCTGACAATCACGGGAGACTGTTCCGCTGCGCACCTCAAAATAGGCCGTGCCTTCTGAAAACCTGTTTTCAAAGGCAAGTTTGTCGGTTGTCGTGATGACTGTCTGCGTATCGGCCAGCATGGACAAAAGGTAGTCCCGCCGATGCGGATCCAATTCGCTCATTACGTCATCAAGCAGCAGAATCGGCAGATCCCCCGTTTCTTCCCGGTATAGATGCATGCAGGCCAGAATGAGGGAAAGGACAATGGATCGCTGCTGGCCTTGGGAAGCAAACTCACGGGCAGTGCTGTCATTGAGTTGGAACAGGATTTCATCCCGGTGAACGCCAACCAGGCATTGCGCGGCCTCCTCTTCCCGGTGCGCGTTCTTTTCCAGTTTGCCCAGCAGAAATGCCTGCAAGGCTTCAATTTCCTGAATGGCTTCCTTCCCCGTGAAAGTCTGCAGTGTCATGGAAAGCGTTTCCCTGCCATCGGATATGACAGACAGTTCGCAGTTTGCCAGGGTCTCCAGCCGTCCGATTGTCTGCCTGCGCCGCTGTGCGATGTATGCGCCGGACGAGGCCATGCTTTCATTCCAAACAGGCAGCATGCCTCTGTAGCGTGTAAAGCCGTTACGGTCACGCAGAGCGGCTGCTTTGTTTCGAAGGGTCGCAGTATACAGCTGAAGTGCCCTGAGATACCTCGCATCAATCTGGCAAAGGAGAATGTCGATGAACCTGCGCCGTTCCGAAGGCCCTCCCTTGACGATATTCATGGTTTCCGGCGAGAAAAGCAGGACATGCATGAGACCGAGGAGTTCCGACCACCGCGTCCTCGACACTTCATTGATCATCACGTCTTTTCCTGTTTTTCCGTCGTAGGAGAGATGGATTTGCTGTTGCCGTTCCGTATCGCGAACCTCGGCCTCCAGGATGAAGCCGTTTTCGCCATGCAGGATCATGTCGGACAAATGTTTGGTCCGATGGGATTTACCTGTCGCGAGGCGATGGTCGGCTTCAACCACATTTGTCTTGCCTTGTGCATTGTCTCCGTACAGGATGTTGATCCCCTTCCCGAACGCGACGGTCTGGTCGACGTAATTCCTGAAGAAGACAAGATGCAAGGTTTCAAGTTTCACGGCCTTTATCCAACCTGTCCGATCTCATACGTGCCATCCGGCACCTTGACGATATCACCGGGGCGCAATTTCCTTCCGCGGCGGTTTTCGGACTCATCATTGACGAGGATGGGGTTTTCCTGAATGTAGAACCGTGCTTCCCCTCCTGAAGAGACAATTTCCGCCAGTTTCAGAAACTGGTCCAGTTTGATGTACTCTGTGCGTATATTTATTTTCTTCATTGTTTCCCCTTTTCCTGATGCAATCTGCCCGATGCATGCAAGTTGCAAGATGCACCTTGCATCAAAAAGTCGAAAATCGACTTTTTACACGAGAATCAAGCTTTTATCCGGACAGGAAGAATCAGGAACAGATATCGCTCCCCTTCTATCGGGTTGATGATGGCGGGCCCGATTTGGGAATTGAAAGACAGCTTGATATTATCGTCCGGAATGACTTTGAGCGCATCAATGAGAAATTTCGGGTTGAATCCGATCTGAAGATCTCCTCCTTCGTTTCTCACGCCGATGTTTTCTTTCGAACTTCCCATTTCAGCCGTGGAAAAGACAATCATCTGGTCTCCCGTGACATGCAGGCGAACCGGATATCGCCTGTCGTCGCTGCTGATGAGGGAAGCCCGTTCCAGACTGTCTTCGAATTCCCTGCGGTTCAAAACGACAACCGTTTCATACTGTGTCGGTATATACCCATGATAATTCATGAACTCGCCATCGATCGTCTTCGAGACAATCCGGCAGTTTTTCATTTCAAAAGCCACCATGCTGCCAGTCTTGACGATGCGCACTTCCTCTTCGCTGTTGTTCAGTATCTTCAGGATTTCCGACATGTTCCTGCCGGGGATGACAACCCGCATGGCGTCGTTCTGCTTCAGCAGCATGCGGCTGACTGCCATCCGAAATCCGTCCAGTGCGACAAGCGACATGCCCCCGTCCTTTGTTTCAAGAAGAATACCGGTCATGATGCGCCTGTTGTCATCCTGACTCACTGCGAAAAGCGTTTGATGGATCATCTCCCGAAAAGTTCCCTGGGAAAGGGTAACCACCGTGTCCTCCTGGTAGGCCGGCGGAAGCGGATAACTCTCTGCATCCATGCCCTTGATATCGAAGACCGTGTTCATGCATTCAATCTTTACTTTCCCATTTGCCGTTTCGATGGAAATGAGGGCGTCCGGAAGCCGGCGGATGATTTCGCCAAACATGCGGGCTTGGATGACGATGGCCCCTTTCTCGCGGATATCCGCATCCGCCGTGCAGGCGATGCCGAGATCAAAACAATTTCCGACAAGGGTAAGCTGCTCCCCCGCCTCAAGGTAGATTCCTTCGAGAATGGGCAGGGTGGCTTTCTGCATGACGGCCTTCTGAACCATGACGATGGCGTCAAGGAGCTGCTGTTTTTGAATGATTGCCTTCATTTCGAGTTCCTCCTGTTTTTTCATCCTTTCAAAAACGGGTTTTCACGGGCTGATTTAAGAGTAAGTAAATCATCAGAGTCATCATCAGTACTGTGCAAACTGTTGAAAAGCCTTTCAAACGGTTCCGGCAAAAGGGGATTGGGTGTTGACGGATCGGTGAATGGATTGTCCCGGTTTGGCATGTATTGTCCACATGCCGTGAGAGGACGGTGTTTTTCCCCAAGTCACTTATCCACATATCCACAAAGCCTGTGGATAATCGACGAAATTCGACAGGATTCGCCTTGCGGATGTCTTTATCAGGTGAAGCCGTGGCCATCGTGATTCCTGCTTCAGTTTCTGTCCCGATTATCCTTTTCCCGTGATGTTTCGTTTCATTTCCACTGTTGCACGCTTCAATTCAATGCTGCGATCCAGCTCTTCCGATATTTTTTCACAGGCGTGCATGACTGTTGTATGATCCCGGCCCCCGAAAAACTGGCCGATCCGGGGAAGGGACATGCCGGTGAGGTCACGGCACAGGTACATGGCCACCTGACGAGGAAAGGCAATGTCCCGCGAACGTCGTTGTGAGAGCATCTGTTCCGGGGCCACGTCATAATATCTGGACACCACCTTCATGATGGATTCAGGACTGACATTGGCCGTGCCGATACCGGAAATGATTTGCTTGAGGCATTCCCGTGCAAGCTCGAGGGAAATGACGCTTCCTGTGAGGGAGGAATAGGCGATGACGCGGTTGAGCGCCCCTTCCAGTTCCCGGATGTTTGAATCGATGTTGTCCGCAATATAAAAAAGCACATCGTTTGGAATGTCATATCGCTCCATTTGTGATTTTTTGCGCAGGATGGCGATGCGCGTTTCGATGTCCGGAGCCTGGATGTCGGCGATGAGCCCCCATTCAAAGCGGGATCTCAAGCGCTCTTCGAGCGTTTGGATTTCCTTCGGCGGTTTGTCGGACGTGACGACGATTTGCTTGTTCAACTCGTACAAGGCATTGAACGTGTGGAAGAACTCCTGCTGCGTCCGTTCCTTGCCCGCGATGAACTGGATGTCGTCGATGAGCAGGACGTCAATGCTCCGGTATTTGTTCCGGAATTCTTCGTTCCGGTCATCCTTGATGGCATTGATCAGCTCGTTGGTGAATTTCTCCGAAGATGTGTAGAGAACCTTCGAATTTGGATTCTGCAGAAGGATGTAATGGCCGATCGCGTGCATCAGATGGGTTTTCCCCAGACCGACCCCTCCGTATATGAATAGCGGATTGTACGCGAGCGCGGGACCTTCTGCGACAGCAAGGGACGCCGCATGCGCCAGCTGGTTTCCGCTGCCCTTGACGTAGGTTTCAAAGGTGTATTTCGGATTCAGGATGGAAGACCATGCGGGGGTATCCTCTGCATCTGACTGCCGTGGATGCGGATTTTCTCCTGATTTTACGACCAGATCGATGTCTAGGGTGCGGTTCGTGACCATTTTCACGGCGTTTCGGATCAACTCGCGGTAACGGGAGTTGATGATGCCCATGTTGAATTCGGTGGGAGCCTCTAGCAGGAGGACATTTTTATCCAGAGAAACCGGACGGATGGGTTCAATCCAGGTATGAAAACTGACACCCGGCATTTCTTCCCGGATGAGCTTGATGGATTCCTCCCAGAGCCCCCTTATTTCCATCGATGACATGCTGACGCCTCCAAACTCAAGTTGCGGCAAACCGTGAACAATATCATATCAGACTTCAAAGGGCGTTTCAACAAAACGACTCCCTGACTTGACGGCACTTCCAATCCCGTTATATAATTGTGTCTGGTGTCTTGAAAATGATGCATGTAAATAGAAGATCCGAAACAAATGGAGGGTGACGCAATGCTTCGTACCTATCAGCCGAAGAAGCGGCAACGCAAGAAGGAACACGGTTTCCGCAAGAGAATGGCCACGTCCAACGGCAGGAAAGTCCTTGCCAGAAGAAGATTGAAGGGCAGAAAGAAGCTAACTGCATAAAGACCGCGTTTGTGGTCTTTTTTCTTTCACGGTAACAGCGGGAATGGGCAAACTGCCGACTCTGAAGAAGAATTATGAGTTCCAGCGGATCTATGGGCGGGGCAAGTACGCTTCATCCCGCACCCTCGTGGTTTATGTGCTGGCGAACCGGTCGGGCAATCGGCGGGTGGGCATCACGACCAGCAGGAAGGTTGGAAAATCCGTGGTGCGAAACCGCATCCGGCGCCTGATCCGTGAAAATCTGCGCATCCTGCTGGGTTCCCTGCCGTCAGGCAGGGATATTGTCATTGTGGCGCGCAAGGCGGACGAATCCGCCGGCTTTGACAGCGTGGGCATGGAGATGAGGTCGCTTTTCGTGAAACTCGGACTTTTGAACAGGCCTGAAACCAAAGGGCGCGGGAAACCGCCCGAACCGACAGGATGCTTACCACCAGGATGCTTACCACCAGGATGCGAACCGTGAAGGCGAACGGGAACAATGCCGTGGCAAAACGGATCCTCTTGTTTTTGATCCAGGCATACCAAAAACATCTCTCCCCGCTCAAAGGAGCAGCTTCCTGCCGATTCTACCCCACTTGCTCCCGGTATGCCTTTGAAGCGGTCACAAGACATGGCGCGTGGAAAGGCGGCTGGATGGCCTTTCGGAGAGTCTTGCGATGTCATCCTTTTCATCCGGGCGGGTACGACCCGGTTCCCTGATCTCGACACAAATGCCACGGCGCGGTACGGATTGGACGACGCGGCCGATCCGGAAGGAGCAAACCATACATGGATTTCATTCTCACACCCATCGCCGGGATATTTGGGAAAATGCTTTTCTTGATTTACAATACGGTGGGCTTTCACAGCTATGCGCTGGCTCTGCTGCTTTTCACGATCGCGGTAAAACTCCTGCTTATGCCGCTCTCGCTCAAGCAGATACGGTCCGGTCAGAAAATGCAGGAAATCCAGCCGGAACTCAGCCGCATTCAGGAACGGTATAAGAACGACAAGGAAAAGCTGAACGAGGAGATGACGAAGCTCTATCAGGAGAAGAAGTATAATCCTGCGTCCGGATGCCTTCCGCTGATTGTGCAGATGCCCATCCTCTTCGCGTTGTTCTATGTCATCCGCATGCCCATGACCTACATGCTCGATGTGCCGAAACTCGCGACGGGCGACCTCATCGTCATGGCGATCGAAGCGAAGGAACCGGCTTTCATGACCACGTTCCCCAATCTGGAAAAAATGAAGAAGGTCAAATTCGACGATATCAAGGGGAACAAGCTGACGGTCTACAACGATTTCCGCCAGGTGGACCCGTACATTGAAATCAAAATCATTGATTACATCGACAAGAATCCGGCCGTGCTGACGACTGCCCTTGCCACCGCGCCGGACAAAATATCGGCCTACTACGATCTGATCGAGAAGGATCCTGTCAAACGGGCGGACCTTCAAAAGGGGTATGATGCGGATCTGGCGCTCTATACGAAACGCACGGCCCGTCTCGACAAATTCAACATCAGAATGTGGAATTTCTTCAATTTCGGCGTCCAGCCGACGATGAACTGGGACCTGATCAAAGCGGAGCCGGGGAAATACATACCCGCCCTGCTGCTGCTCATCATCGCCGTGGTGACGACGTTTGTCAGCTCCGCGCTGATGATGCCAAAGCCCAACCCGAACGACAAGAAATCCGCCCAGAGCGGGTTGGCCGGCAAATCCATGCTCTGGATGAGTCCGATCATGACCCTCTGGTTCGGTCTGACCACCCCGAGCGGACTGGCTTTCTACTGGACGATCAGCAACGTTCTTTCGTATGCGCAGCAAAAGCTGCTCACAACCCATACAAAAAAAGACGAGGGGGTAACGACGCGTGACATCTCAAGCAAACAATCCGCAGGCAGTGCCATTGCAGGCCAACAACCCGCCAATGGCCGCATCACAGGCAAATCTCCATCAGGCAGCGTCATTGAAGTCAAAGTCAACAAGAAAAGAGGCAAAAAACGTAGATGAGGCCGTACGCCTTGCATTGGCCGAACTGGGCGTACCCGCGGACCGTGTCAGGATCACCGTTCTAGAAGAAGGCAAAAGCGGCATATTGGGATTCGGCGCGAAGAATGCCGTGGTCGAGGTCAGCTATGAGGAAACCATCCGGGATCGGATTCTCGCTTTCATCACCCCCCTTCTCGACAGCATGGGCATCTCACCCGACATTGAAATCACCGAAGGGGAAGAGCAGGTCACGGTGAAGATGAACGGCGACAACAGCGGCATCGCCATCGGCCGGCGCGGGGAGACCCTTGATGCCCTGCAGTATCTGACGAGTCTTGTCGTGAACCGCCAATCGGAGTCCTATACGCGTATCCTGATGGATGTGTCGGATTACCGGCTGAAACGGGAGGAAACCCTTGTCCGCCTGGCAACGCGCGTGGCGGAAAAAGTGGTGAAGACCCGCAGAAACATCACGCTGGAGCCGATGAACCCGTACGAAAGGCGCATCATCCATTCCGCCCTGCAGGGATACAAGGATGTCGAGACCGGATCCATCGGCGAGGAACCGAACCGCAAGGTCGTGGTGCGGAGCACGCGCGGCGGATACGCCGATGGGCCCGTGAACCCCGCTCCCGGTCAAAATCGCGGCGGGTTTGCAGAGGACGGCGCAAATCGCCAGGGGTATGGCGGAGAAGCAAACCGGATGGCTGCCAACCGGCTGCCATACGCGGACGGCAGCGGCAACCGGGCGGGAGATGCCAACCGGGCGGGAGACGCCAATCGGGCGGGAGACGCCAATCGGGCCGCCTACAGCGGACGGAGCGGTCAATATGGTTCCGCAAGCCCGCAGGCGAACCCGAACAGCTATCGGAACCGTTCCACGGAACGCATCGGTTACGCAGGCAACCCCACCGCGTCCGGTTCTGTCATCAAGCCGGATGAACCGGTGTACAAGCCGTTCGACATCGAGGATGAAATCGGCGAGCAGCCGTAATGGGCGTCCTCTTGCGCGGAAATCGCGAAAACATGGGATTGCACAGGATTCGAGCTTTGGAACATGGGGGGACAACGTGCGTTGTCCCTCTTTTATCATCCCTGATTCCTGCATGATGGAGATGCCATGGATTACAGCATGAATGACACGATCGCGGCGTTGTCCACCGCCGTCGGAGACGCGGGAATCGCCATCATCCGAATATCCGGGCCGGTTGCCTTTTCCGTCGCGGACAGATTGTTTGCGCCTGGATGGAAGGAACACAGGAAAAAACCGGGAACTCATGTGTCCGAAATGGCGAGTCATACGGTGGCACACGGACTGGTGGCCGATCCGGCAAATGGCAGGATTGTCGACGAGGTGCTCCTTCTGAAAATGACCTCGCCGAAAACCTATACGTGCGAGGATGTTGTGGAGATACACTGTCATGGCGGACGCATCGTGGCGGCCGAAGTGCTGCGTGTGATCTTCGCGCAGGGTGTGCGGCCGGCGGGGCCGGGAGAGTTCACGCGCCGCGCGTTCCTGAACGGACGCATTGACTTGGCGGAGGCGGAGGCTGTCATGGACCTCATCCAATCCAATACGGCGCGCGGCGTGCGCGCCGCCCTGGAGCAGCTCGACGGCCGGCTTTCGGAACGGATAACAGTCATGCGCGAACGACTGGTGCGGCTGATCGGCCAGATGGAAGTGAACCTCGATTATCCGGAACATGATGCGGAAGAGGTTTCACATTTCATGGCCACCTCGGTTCTGTGCACTGTACGGGAGGAAATGCGGCTTCTGCTCGAGAGTTACGGACAGGGAAGGATTCTGCGGGAAGGCCTCACCCTGGTGATCGCGGGGAGGCCCAATGCGGGCAAGTCCTCCCTGATGAACCGGCTTGCCGGACACGATCGCTCCATTGTTGCCAAAAACCCCGGCACGACACGGGATGTTGTCGAATCGTTCGTCAATCTGCGCGGACTGCCGGTGCGCCTTCTCGATACGGCCGGTCTTCGGGAAACGTCGGACGCGGTGGAGCTGATGGGTGTGGCACGCACGTTAGATGCGCTGGAGCGGGCGGAACTGGTTGTGGCAGTTTTTGACGGAACGGAAATGCCGGGCCCGGAGGATGTAAAACTCATGGAACGGCTGAAGAAGGCGGGCATGCAATCCATATATGTCATGAACAAGGCCGATGCTTCGGATCCCGTCGTGGAAAAGGCCTTGAGGGGCATGCTGCCAGAAATGCCAATGACTGTTTCCGCCCTGCTTGGAACCGGCATTGACGCGTTGGTGGACCGGATCTCGGAGGTTGCCGCCGGAAACCGGACAGATTCCGACCATGCGCTGCTGCTGACCAATGAACGCCACAGACAGCTGCTGGAAATGGCGGATTCGGCGCTCATGGGGACGGAAAACGCCATCCGGGAGGGGATGACCCTTGACGTGACGGCTTTTCTCCTGCGGGATGCGTGGTCGCTCCTGGGCGGCATCGTGGGCGAAGGTGCGACAGAAGATCTTCTCGACAGCATCTTTGCCCGCTTTTGCCTGGGAAAGTAGCCCAGTAAAAAGGCCGGAAAAAAGAAGTTCGGCAAAAAGAAGCCGACAAAAAGAAGCCGACAAAAAGAAGTTCGGCAAAAAGAAGTTCGGCAAAAAGAAGTTCGGCAAAAAGA
>JANYKF010000401.1 GCA_025361665.1 Clostridiaceae bacterium | reverse complement strand
GTTGAGATAAAGGTCTTCCGGTTTTTCATGCCGAACCAGGGGCTCCATCCCATCCTGCGACTCGCTTCGCCTTGCAATCACGCGCATCAGCGGTCGGTCCACCTGTTCATGCTGCCACCAGGCTGTGAAACGTTCTTTGGTTTCCAGCCAGTTGTCTTTTCCTAGCATTTGATTGCCTCCTGCCATTCCAAAAGATGATTCTGGTGTAAAAACTCACTTTTGTGAGTTTTTATGCAGGATGTCTCTGACATCCTGCATGTTGAAGGCACATTTTGTGCCTTCAACACACCAAATCACGTGATTCGGTGCCATCCGGATTGTGTTTCTGATGTGCGGATTGTGTTGTTCTTGCAGCATTCGTCAAGACTTCACCCTGTTCCCGGATTGCATTGTTCCGTGCCCTTCTTAGCCTGCTGCAGCGCTTGAAGGTATCCAGCCAGCATCCGGGTTTCCGCCAAAACGTCCGAGGCTCCGGCGGCCAACAAGGTTTCTACGGGAAAGGACGTGGAAATGCCGACACACCGCATGCCTGCGGCGACGGCGGCTTTCACGCCGGAAACCGCATCCTCGACCACCAGGCACTTCTCCGGCGATACGCCGAGTTTTTCTGCGGCAAGGAGGAAAATATCCGGCGCCGGCTTCTTGTGCACGACATCCTCTCCGCTGCAGACGGCTGAAAACAGGTTCAGTCCGATTCCTGCCGCCCGCAGGTTGGCCTGAACCTTCACTGCGTCCGCACTGCTGGCGACCGCAGTCCTGATGCCCATCCCCGGGAGTTCATCCAGCATTTCCGGAATACCCGGATATGTACCGATTTCAGCATCGACGATGTCCACATAGATTTCATATGTGCGTTTCTTCATTTCCAGCCGATAAGGTACGCCATGAAGCTCCGCCACCCCGCCGATGAACCGGTCTTCACCGGTTCCGGTAAAAGGATGGAAATCGGCTTCCAATGCCGATACCCCGAACTCTGCCAAAGCCAGCATCGCCGCTTTGGTGATGACGGGTTCCGAATCCGTCAGAACCCCGTCCATATCAAAAATAACCGCTTCGATTGTCATGCAATTTCCCTTCCGCTTCATTCCATCACAAGGTTGCCCGGTACTGACCCAGCCAACGGCAATCCAGCTTATTTCGGTTCTTTCGGAGGCAGCGACATCACGTATGCGTATGACCTCTTCAGCCAGATATCCGTAAACTCCTTGTTGACCAGCAAAGAATCCGGCAACACGACATATTCCTTCATCCTGCGGCCCGGTGAGGGTTCGAAGGGGGTGACCCCATCGAATTCCGAGAAGATCTCCTTTCGATCGCTCTCCGAAAGCCGGAAAAACAAACTGTCTGCGTAGGCACCGGCAAACATGTTGCCGTTGACAAAGCAGACAGGGCAGCCGAACATTTTCTTGCGCTGTGCGGGAAACCCGGCCAACAGCGAATCAAGCATGTCTGTTGCCTCACCGGTCACTTTTTTCCATTCCATTGCAGTTCCTCCTCCACAACCTGTGTTTGCCGACACGGCAGTGTGTAAATCGCACGAGGATAATGGACCGGATCACATCAGGTACGCATCCAAAAAGTCATAGGCCTGCTGTTTGACGGCGTCCGGAAATGAATGCTCTCCGTCAAATAAAACGCCTTGAAAATGATCGGGCACTCCCATTTTCGCATATTGTTCCCATGCCTGTCGAATGGTTTCCTTAACGCCATCCACTGGAAAAATCGGATCCCGCAGGCCGTTGGTCATCATGAACGCCCTGGGGGCCATGTCCTTGAGCAAATCCTGGATGTCTCCCGCCTTTTCAAGGAATCCGAAAGTGAACATGGCAAGGTTGTGCAGGATGTGATCCCGCATGATGGTGCCAAGCTGGCCAAATCCGCATGAGGAGACGCCCGCCTTGATTCTCTCGTCAAACCAGGCAAGCCAGAGCGTTTCCTGTCCGCCAAGCGAATGCCCTATCGCGCCAATCCTTTCCTTGTCAACGAAATTCATGCTTTCCAGAACATCCACGGCGCAGGTGAGATCGGACAGGTATTTCGCCTGCAGGGTGGTTCCGTTCGTTATGCACCTGCAAAAGAGATACCGCTCATAATTGCCGCCCTCGAGGGCTGAGTTCTCTTTCCGGGCATATTCCGGAGGTCTTCTGTCTTCGAAGGCGAGATGGTCGGGACAGATCACAACATATCCGCGCTGACAAAGATCCAGGCCATAGTGATACATGGCATTCCGGCTGAGCCCCGCGGGTTCCGATTTTCCAAGGTAGTATTCTCCGGCATGCTGATGACTGGCAACGATGGCGGGGTATCTTGCCATCCCGTTTTTGGGAACCAGCAGATACGCGCTTACGACCTCATCGGGTTCGACATGGTAGGCAATCAGCCGTCTTTCACAGGTCCCGCAATCAACCGAATCGATTTGACGAACGCAGACTGTCTCTGGTTTTGTCGGAAGCTTTCCAAGGCAGGACAGAACATTTTTCCGGAAGCTCATCGTTCCCTCCTCTGCATATCGTGCCAATATGGTTGAACTCCAACGTTATCGGCTTGGTGCCGGCAACTTCACAAACCCAATCCCTTCAGTTGCATTCGAGTGTCATTGGAAACCCAATGCCTTCAATTTGCCACCAAGTATGCTCAGCGTTGCTTCCAGCAGTTCCTCCCCATACCCGGCCTCCGCGTCGCGCGGGTCTTCTCCCCCGACCCCGACGGGCCACACATTCCGGTCTTGCGGCAATTGGCCCATGTCCACCAAATCCGGACGGATGGCCAGCATGAGGGAAGTTTCGTTCTTTGCCGCATGATCGTTCTGCGTGAGCCACCCCCCTTCCGGAAAGTCCCGGATGGAAGACACAAGCACCAGATCGAACTGCTGTTCCCACGAATCCGCCATCTCGCTCCATGCGATGCGTGAAGGACCGTGCCCGTCCGCGACGATGCATTGGAACCCTGCTCGTTTGCACTGAGACAGAAGCGCCTCCAACTGGAGGATGAACAATCCTCTCGGTACCCAGTAGCAGCTGCCGGAGAGCGGCCGGTTCGGTTCAGTAACGTCGGCATAATCCATTCCAACCAAATACTGACCGTCCTTTTCATGCCGGATCCGATCCGGTCCGACCCAGAGCGGCGGCAGGACGATTCCGCCGAATGAACGTGCCGCCCGTTCAAAAAGCCCGCGTGCCTGGATCCCGTCGGCTCCGAGCGCATTGTGAAGGCCATGCCACTCCAGGGTACCGAGGGGAAGATAGCCCACCGGATTCTGTGCAAGCCTGTCAAGAAATTCATGCGGCAGCAATTCCTCATATCGCACTTTTTCTGTCATCGCGTCGTTCCTCCCTCTTCGCCATCAATATTATCACTGATTCTCGTGTAAAAAGTCGATTTTCG
>JANYKF010000371.1 GCA_025361665.1 Clostridiaceae bacterium | reverse complement strand
CCCGGGCATGGACGCCGACCTGGTGCTCCTGGGGCCGGATCTGGCCATCCACACGGGCATGAACTATGAAAGCATCCGCAGCATTGCGGAACGGCGCAGATTGTCGGACAACTATCTCGAGCAGATTTTTCTTCTGCTGCGAAAAGCCGGCGTGGTTGAAAGCATCCGCGGACCGCAGGGCGGATACCGGATTGTCCGGGATCCTTCGCTCATCACGGCCGGAGACGTGCTTCACGCCGTCGAAGGGCGGATGGCCCCCGTGCTCTGCCTTGATGACGGGGGGACGGAAAAGCCCTGCGGAAAAGAGAGCCACTGCGTGACAAGGAAAGTCTGGTGCAAGATGATGCTGGCGATGGATGCGGTGCTCGGGCAGGTGACTATTGCCGATCTGGCTGAAGCGGTGAGGCAGGAGGATGCCTTTCCGGTACTCGACTTTTCCATCTGAAAGGGGTTCGTTTCATGAAACTATCCACAAAAGGGCGCTATGGCCTCCGGGCCATATTGGATTTGGCCGTCCATGCCGGCGGTGGACATGTTCCGATCAATCTCATCGCAGAACGGCAGGATATTTCGGTCAGCTATCTGGAGCATCTGTTTTCCCTGCTCCGGAAGGCAGGCCTTGTTCGCAGCGTCAAGGGCGCCCAAGGCGGATACATGCTGGGTTGCCCGGCCGATCGAATGCGCGTGGGTGATGTGCTGCGGGCGCTAGAGGGCGAATTGTCACTGGTGGAGAATGATCTGGAAAGTGCGCCGGAGGCGGACACGTTGTCGCGGTGCATCCGGAAAATGGTCTGGGAACCGGTGGATTTGAGCATCAACCGTCTTGTTGACCGCATCACCCTGGAAGAACTGGCCGAAGAGAAGCGGGCAATCGACGGACTGATCGAACCGATGTACCATATTTGACGGAGCGGCAGAACATGACGGAGCGGCAGAACATGACGGAACAGCAGAGATGACAGAAGGAGAACAAGATGGGAAAGAAAGCTTTGAAATTCGATACCCTGCAGGTTCACGCCGGGCAGACCCCGGACCCGACAACCGGATCCCGCGCCGTGCCGATCTACCAGACCACGTCCTATGTCTTCCGTGATTCGGAACACGCGGCCAACCTGTTTGCGCTCAAGGAGCCGGGCAACATCTACACCCGCATCATGAACCCGACAAGCGATGTTTTCGAACAGCGCATGGCCGCGCTCGAAGGAGGTGCCGCAGCTCTGGCGGTCGCATCCGGTTCCGCGGCCATCACATACGCCATCCTCAACATCGCGGGATGCGGCGACGAAATCGTATCCGCCAGCACCCTGTACGGCGGCACCTACAACCTTTTCGCGCATACCCTGCCGAAACTGGGCATCATCACACGGTTTGTGGACTCGGATGAACCGGGGAACTTCCGTGCGGCCATCAATGATCGCACGAAGGCCTTGTACGTCGAAACGATTGGAAACCCGGGCTGCAACGTCGCCGATTTGGAGGCGATCGCCATGATTGCCCATCAGAACGGCATTCCCCTCATCGTGGACAACACGTTTGGAACCCCGTACCTGATTCGTCCCTTCGAATTCGGTGCCGACATCGTCGTGCATTCCGCAACGAAATTCATCGGCGGGCACGGCACTTCCATCGGCGGCGTCATTGTGGATTCCGGAAAATTCGACTGGGCCGCTTCCGGCAGGTTCCCGGGTCTGACGGAGCCGGATCCGAGTTATCACGGGGTGAAGTATGTGGATGCCCTCGGTCCCGTGGCCTATATCGTCAAACTGCGCGTGACCCTGCTGCGCGACACGGGTGCGGCCATCAGCCCGTTCAATTCCTTCCTGCTCCTCCAGGGGCTGGAAACCCTGTCCTTGCGCGTGACGCGCCATGTATCCAACGCAGTGCGGATCGCGGAGTTCCTTGCGGCCCATCCGCTCGTTGCCTGGGTGAATTATCCGAGTTTGCCGGGAAGCAAATACAAAGCTTTGGCGGACAAATATCTGCCTAAAGGTGCCGGTTCCATCTTCACCTTTGGCATCAAGGGTGGCTTGGAAGCGGGAAAGCGATTCATTGACAGCCTGGAGGTCTTCTCTCTGCTCGCGAACGTCGCCGATGCCAAGTCGCTTGTCATCCATCCCGCTTCGACGACCCATTCCCAGCTGGACGAGGCCGACCTGCTCGCGGCGGGCGTCACGCCCGACATGGTCCGCCTGTCCATCGGCATCGAAGATGCCGAGGACCTGATTGATGACCTGGATCAGGCGCTGCAGAAGTCAAACGGCGGGAACTGACACGAGGTTCGTCTTCATTGAAGGATGATTCTCGTGCAAAAAGTTGATTTTCGACTTTTTCATGCAAGCTGCATTTTGCCCCTTGCATGCATTCGGCGGCAAATGCCGCCGGACGGCACCGAATCACGTGATTTGTTGTGTTGAAGGCACAAAATGTGCCTTCAACATGCAGGATTTCAGAGACATCCTGCATAAAAGCTCACAAACGTATGTTTTTTCACCTGAATCAAGGATTCATTGCAGGACCCGCTTTTCATAGGGAAGGCGGGTCTTCTGCGGTCTTGGATTTCATCGGATGATTCTTGCCGCCTCGGATATTCGGAGACGAGAAAGGCAAATCGTTCCCCCCATTTTTTCCTGCGGTGCCAGAATGTTTTGGAAATCAGGTTTTTCCGCGTGGCCGGATATGATACAATATCCTCGGTTGCCGGTGAAATCCATCCACAACATCCTGTGTTTTTCCATGCAGCTTCGGGAATGGAATCGGAAACGGAACACCAATGAAAACAGAGGGGGCATGCTTTGTGTCTGAAATCCTGATGAAACCATGCACGGGGTTTGCCGACGCATTCGGCCATATCGTCACCGATGTCCGCCTGCTGGAGCTTCTGCGGGATACGCGGATATCCGGCATCTGCTATGTCAAACCGGTCAAAAAGCTTGAAATCGGGCTCATCATGAACCATCCCCTTCATTTCGATGACGTCGAGGCGCTGGAGCGCAGCCTTGCCAATCATTTCCATGTGGATACGGAAATCCGTCCGCAAATGGCGCTGCGGCTCGGGATCGAACAAATCGCACAGGAACATGGAAATCTCATTCTCGGTTTTGCCAAACGCAGGCAGGGACATATCGCCGAGTTGCTCAACGGTGCCAGGCTGACACGGGGTGTCAAGGGCACGATGCGGGTCGAACTGGAAAAACCCTGCGCTGCGGCCTTGACCGCAGCCGGCACGGTGCGAAGCATCGAGCATGCCGTGCAGAACTGTTTCAACCGGGATGTGAAGGTACATCTGATTGATCCGGAACAGCATCCGGATCATGAATTGCATTATCTGGAAAAAAAGCAGGAGGCGGAAATGCGCGCGGTTTCCGAAGCGATGGCCGCACCCCCGGTTTCGCATGAGGTGAAGCCGCTTTCGGTCCCCGGCCCCAGTGGTTTCCAGGGCAAGGGCGGCAGCGGGTTTCCGCAGCGGGCATCCAAAAAGAACGAAAAAGGCGCCATGTACGGGCGTGTGGTCAAGGGAGCCGCCGTCCCGATGATCGATGTCACGTGGGATTCCGGCGAGGTCGTGATCGCGGGCCAGGTGCTGAAGGCCGAATTGCGCGAACTCAAGAGCGGTCGGAAAATCTTCACGTTCGACATGACGGATGGTACCTCCTCTGTCACCGTCAAGTGTTTTCCGGATGAGGACCGGGAAGAGGCCCTGACAGCGGCGGTCATCGTGGGCGCCGGCGTGAAGTTGCGCGGAGAAGCGCAATATGACAAGTTTTCCAATGAAATGGCCATCATGATGAGGGACATGTCGCCCGCCCCGCTTCTTCTGCAGAAACGGAAGGACATGGCGGAGACGAAGCGCGTCGAACTGCACCTGCATACGCAGATGAGTGCGCTCGATGCCATCGGCGGGGTCAAATCCATCGTCCGGCGTGCGGCCTCCTGGGGGCACAAGGCCGTTGCCATCACGGATCACGGAGTCGTGCAGGCCTTTCCTGATGCGCAGGACATTGCGTCAACCCTTGCGAAGAGCGACAACATGCCCATCAAAATCCTTTACGGAATCGAGTGCTACCTGGTGCCGGACGAGCAAGGCAGTGTGAATGAGGGAAAGGATCCAAAGAACAGTGAAAGCTATCATGCCATCATCCTTGTGAAGAACCAGGCGGGGCTGAAAAACTTGTACAGGATCGTGTCGGAGAGTCACCTCCGCCACTTTTACAAGAAACCGCGCGTGCCGCGTTCCCTCCTGGACCGATACCGGGAGGGGCTTGTCGTCGGCAGTGCCTGCGAGGCCGGCGAACTCTTCAGGGCTGTCGTGCTGGGAAAGGAAGACGCCGAACTCTGCCGGATCGCGGATTACTACGATTATCTGGAAATCCAGCCGACAGGCAACAACCAGTACATGCTCCTTGACGGACAGGCAAAGGATGTGGAAGCGCTGCGCGATTTCAACCGTCGCATTGTCCTTCTTGGCGAAGACATGCGGAAACCGGTTGTGGCAACCTGTGACGTTCACTTCCTCGATCCGGAGGATGCCGTCTTCCGCAAGATTCTCCAGGCCGGCCAGGGATACAAGGATGCAGCGAACCAGCCGCCTTTGTTTTTCAGGACCACAGCAGAAATGCTGGAAGAATTTGACTATCTGGGTTCGAAAAAGGCATTTGAAGTGGTTGTCGCCAATACGAACAGGGTGGCGGACTGGCTGGAGGAGGTCAGGCCCATTCCCTCAGGCACGTTTCCACCGCACATGGACGGGGCGGAGGATGACATCCGCCGCCTGAGCGAAAACAGGATCCACGCCCTCTACGGCACCCCTCTTCCGGACCTCGTGCAGATCCGTGTGGATCGCGAATTGGATTCCATCATCAAAAACGGATTCTCGGTCATGTACATGATCGCGCAGAAGCTCGTGCACAAGTCGAACGAAGACGGCTACCTCGTCGGCTCCCGGGGTTCGGTCGGATCTTCCCTCGTGGCCTATCTCATCGGGATCACCGAAGTGAATTCGCTTCCTGCCCATTATCGGTGCGGGAAGTGCCTGCATGCGGAATTCCACGATCAGGACCAGGCCATCGGCTGCGGGTTCGATTTGCCCGACAAGGACTGTCCCAAATGCGGTGTTCCACTGATCAAAGACGGGTACGACATTCCGTTCGAAACCTTTCTGGGCTTTGACGGAGACAAGGAACCGGACATCGACCTCAATTTTTCCGGGGAGTATCAGTCGCGCGCCCACAAATACACGGAGGAGCTTTTTGGCGAAGGGTATGTGTTCCGGGCCGGAACCATTGCCACGGTTGCGGACAAGACTGCCTTCGGGTTCGTGAGCAAATACTGTGAAGAAAGCGGCAAGAACCCCACGAAAGCAGAGAGGGACCGTCTCGCTGCAGGCTGCACCGGCATCAAGCGCACGACGGGCCAGCATCCCGGAGGTGTCATGGTTGTGCCGAAAAACAAGGACATCTATGATTTCAGCCCCATCCAGCGGCCGGCGGACGCGGCGGATTCCGACATCATCACCACCCATTTCGACTATCATTCCATTTCGGGGCGCATCCTGAAGCTGGATATCCTTGGACATGACGATCCCACCGTCATCCGCATGCTGGAGGACATCACGGGACTGAATGCCCTGGACATCCCCATCGGAGAGCCGAAGACGATGGAAATTTTCCGGTCGACAGCCCCGCTTGGCGTAACGCCGGAACAAATCAACAGCCATGTCGGCACGTTCGGCGTGCCAGAGTTCGGGACGAAATTCGTCCGCCAGATGCTGGTGGATACCATGCCCACCACGTTCGCCGAGCTGATCCGCATTTCCGGACTGTCGCACGGAACGGATGTTTGGCTCAACAATGCGCAGGAACTGGTTCGCACGGGCATCACCACCCTGCCTGAAGTCATTTCGACCCGGGATGACATCATGCTGTATCTGATCAAGAAT
>JANYKF010000353.1 GCA_025361665.1 Clostridiaceae bacterium | reverse complement strand
CTGGTGACGGCCGGGGTGCTGTTCGCCCTCATCGGCTACAATCCCTTTGAGGTCTTCGCTTCTATGCTCAAGGGTTCTGTCGGGTCCGGCTACAATCTACGGGAAACCATTATCCGGGCCATTCCACTCGTCGTGACCTCTCTTGGCATCTCACTCGCCTTCCGGATGAAATTCTGGAACATCGGAGCGGAAGGCCAAATCATCATGGGCGCATTCGCGGCCACTTATTTTGCCCTCTTCACCCCAAATCTGCCCAGGGCACTCCTGCTGCCGCTGATGGCTCTGGCCGGCATGCTGGCCGGCGGGTTGTGGGCTTTCGTGACTGCCGTGCTCAAAGTGAAATTCGGGGTGAATGAAACCATCATTACCCTCATGATGAACTATGTGGCCCTGCAATGGGTAACCTATCTGCAGTACGGCCCCTGGCGCGATCCGAAGGCGCTCAACTTCCCCAAAATCGCCAATTTCGGGGAAAATGCCATCCTGCCGAAAGTTTTCGGCATCCATGCCGGCTGGATTATCGCGATCGTCCTGGCGGCCTTTCTCTTTTACTTCATCCAGCATACCGCATTCGGCTATGAGATCAACGTTGTCGGAGAAAGCCGCAATACGGCCCGCTACGCGGGCATTCAGGTCGGCCGGGTCGTGCTGGTCACCGTTTTCCTGTCCGGTGCCCTTTGTGGCCTGTCGGGCATGCTGCAGGCCTCTGCGGTCAGCCAGACCCTGACGCGGGACATTGCCGGCGGGGTCGGCTACACGGCCATCATCACCGCCTGGCTGGCATCGCTCAGCGCACCCCTCATCCTCGTCGTATCATTCTTCTTCGCCATGCTGGTGCAGGGAGGCGACTACATTCAGACGGCCTTCAACATCTCCGCCTCCGTGGCGAAAATCCTTCAGGCCGTCATCCTGTTTTTCGTCCTGGGTAGTGAATTCTTCGTCCAGTACCGGATTCATCGCATCTGTGCCGAGAAGGAGGTGCGCTGACATGGATCTGGCGTTTTTGGTTGACCTTTTCACCGCGGCCGTCCAGGTCGGCACCATTCTGGTTTTCGCCACTCTTGGTGAGATCCTTTCGGAAAAGGCCGGCAATCTGAACCTCGGCGTGGAAGGCATGATGCTCATGGGTGCCGTCATCGGCTTCACAACCAGCCTCGCGACAGCAAGCCCCTTGCTGTCCATCCTCGGCGCGATGCTGGCCGGTGCCTTCGGCGCCCTGATCTATGCGTTCCTCACGGTCAGCCTGCGTGCGAACCAGACGGTCACCGGCCTGTCCCTCACCATCTTCGGAACCGGGTTTGCGTCCTTTCTGGGACAGAACCTGATGGGCCTGCGCGTGCCCGAAGCCGTCAATCGCTTTTTTGATCCGGTCCTTGTTCCCGGCTTGTCGGCAATCCCGGTCCTGGGCCCCATCTTTTTCAGGCAAAACCTGTTCGTTTACCTTGGGTATGTTCTGTGCGTCGTGCTGGGTATCTATCTTGGCCATACGCGGCCGGGGCTCAACCTGGCCATGGTGGGCGAAAATCCTGCCGCGGCAGATGCAGCGGGGATCTCTGTCACCCGTTACAAATACACGCACATCCTGCTCGGGGGGGCACTCTGCGGGTTGTCCGGCGCCTATCTTTCACTGGCCTACATTCCGAACTGGCAGGAAAACGTATCGGCCGGCCGTGGCTGGATCGCGGTCGCCCTGGTCATATTCTGTGCCTGGTCGCCTTATCGGGCCCTGTTCAGCGCCTTCCTCTTCGGATGCCTCGACATTCTCGGCGTTCGACTGCAGAAGTTCGACATCAACATTTCCCAGTATTTCTTCGATGCCATCCCGTACCTTGCCACCATCCTGATTCTTATTTTCGCCACCCTCGGCAAGAAGAAGGGACGCGTCACGCCGGCCGCACTCGGCCTGGCCTATTTCCGTGAAGAAAGATAATCTGATCGGAGGCTATTCAGATGGGAATCTGGAAACGGAATCGTCCGATCCTCCATTTGCCAAAGGCTTTTCTGGTGGATATGGACGACACGCTGATCACGTACAGCGCGGCGGGTGACGGCGCATGGCGCGCTGTCTGCACGAAATACGCCGCGCAGGCGGATGGGGGCGCGGATGCGGATCAACTGCTCGCATCCATTACCGCGGCAGGGCGTCATTATTGGGGGGATCCGGAACGGCATCGGGTTGGCCGGCTCAATTTGTTCATGGCCCGCAGGGAAGTGGTCGCCTTGGCCCTGGCTTCTCTCGGTCAGGCAGGCAATCCCCTGGCTGACAGAATCGCGGACGAGTATTCCGTGCTGCAGTATGAACTGCTGGATTGGTTTCCCGGTGCTGAGCAGACATTGGAAGAATTGTGCAGGGACCGGGTCCGCCTTGTCCTCGTCACGAACGGGCAGGCCTCCCTGCAGCGGGCGAAAATCAACCGTTTCCATATGGACCGGTATTTCAAATCTGTGCTGATCGAAGAGGAAATGGGATTTGGCAAGCCGGATCCGCGCGTTTACCGGAAGGCATTGGCTGAATTGGCGATGGATGCGCGGGATGTCATGATGATAGGTGACAATCTGCTTTGGGATGTGAAAGGCGCGCAGGACGCAGGTATGGAAGCCATCTGGGTGGATTTCCGCCAGTCCGGCCTGCCGGAAGGTTCC
>JANYKF010000290.1 GCA_025361665.1 Clostridiaceae bacterium | reverse complement strand
CTGATCTGGAATTTCACATCCTTTTCAGGTTTGTATCCCTGATCCCCATAATCATATTCGATGGTGCCCCAAATCCGGTCCCGGTAGGCGCAGGCCTCGTTGATCTTCACGATATATCCCTTCATGTCCACTTGCTTTCGCTTGAACACGGGCAATTTCAGATTCACAAGGTTGTACTGGTCGCCCAGCAGGGCAATGTAGGCTTCGACTTTTCCATAAAGCTCGACATCGAGCATCGTACCGTCGGACGACACGGTAAGACCCGCTCCGATGAATGCACCCGCGCCCACCAGATCCCAACCGAGCAGTTCAATGGACAGCATCACGCCGGCTTTGATTTCCCCGTTGATGACGCCATTGAGGGAAACGTCTCCGCTGATGCCCTTGTCATCCAGGCTGAAATAGGGTCCAACACTGGTGGGCACATACAGGAAGGTGCCTCCGCCGACCCCGATGCTGCAGGTCGCCCATTCGCGGGTCTGCACCTCCAGCGTGAAATTGCCGTCCAGCCCGACCACCAGGAACAATCCCCCGGATACCCGGCCGATGCCGAACGGAATATCGATGCCCACGATGGGAATCTTGACGACCTGTGTGATGTTGATGGCCACTTTCACTTGCAGGTATGCCTCTTGTGAAAGCGAAACAACCAGCTTATACCCGTCAAAGCTGGAATAGCTTCCGTCCAGCTTCACGTCACCGATGCCAAGTCCGCCGTTGAGGGTCACCTTCACTTTTTGGCCGTCGCCCAGATTGGCGCTCAGTTCCGTGTTCTGGAACTGGAAGGCGATCAGCGGATCATTCAGATTTTTGAATTGATTGAAATTGTCGACGTTCGACATCTGGGAACCCGCACTCTGCTCAATGACGCACTGCTCGACGTTTTCCGCGAAGCCGGTGATATTGGCCCTGTTAAGCAGGATCGGCTGCTGCTGCGGAATGTTGAAATCCTTCACGACCTCGTGAATCTGCGGCCTTGAGATCGCATAGTTTTTTTCGAAGGGCTTGGTGGACTCGCCCCCGAATTCGGGCGTTACCAGCTTGAACGCAGTGCCGGAATTCGCATTGAAATAGACAGTGCCCGGCTGGATGTTTGTCTTGTTGACTGCGGACTGCAAAACACCCTTGTCGATGAAGGCGCCCTTGGAAATGGTTCCCATCAGGTCCTTTGAGGGTGCGCTGGTGCCTGCAAGAATCTGCGAGGCCGATCGGATGCTTTTTGCAACGGAATCACTCACCGGCACGACATTGTCATTCAAGGTGTAGGTTACATTTTTGAAGGTTGCCGGCGTTTCATTACCGACCATATTTTTCCATTTGGAAGTGGCCGGCAGATAGTCGAATGCAATGTCGGGCACTTTCTTGAACGCGGCGGGATCGACGGGTGCCATCGCCTGTGACATGATCTCATTGATCTGCGCGGCACTTGCCGTGATGGGCTGACTCTGTCCGGTTGCGCCCATTGCCGGTGAAAAGGAGGAAATGATCAGGAGCAGAACCAACATGAAAGCAATACTCTTTTTCATGGCATCCACCTTCCTGCTGAAGAGGATTTGCACGCTCATGATTGCCAGTTCAGTAGCAGAACCTGAATGTCCTTGCAATGACCGCTCTGCGCTTTCATCGCATCACGTGTGTCCGGCATCCGAGTCCATCATATACCAAGCAGGGAGGGTGTCAAGAAAATTGAATCGGCATACGTGGCGCAATCCGTGAAAGCTGACAGAACACCAAGCAATGCCTCACAACACAACGGTTTCCCGTTTCATTGAAGACCGCAGGGCGCCAAAAACGACTTTCATGGCATGGATTGCGTCAGAACCGGCGGATATTGGTTTTGTCCCGTCCAGGATTGCATCGGCGAACGCGTCGATGATGCCGCTTTTTTTCTTTTTCCCGGCCAATTGTTCCTCATTCGTAAGGATTTTTCCGATTTCATAACGGATGCATTCACCTGTCTTCTTTTCCAGGATCAAGGCGTATTCCGGATCATCATCAATCCGAAGCACGCCTTTTGTTCCGTACAGGCGGGTCGAATTGTCCTCTTGTCCGTAAAAGGTCCAGCTGGCCCTCACCGTACCGATGGCGCCGCCGGACAGGCGAAGGATGCAGAAGGCGTTGTCATCCACCGTGATGGGGTTCCCGTCGGGAAATTTCTTGTCAAGGGTTTCCACGATGGCAGTCGCCTCAATAGCGGTCTGACCGGTGAGGAAATGGATCAGATCGATTTTGTGGATGCCCAGGTCGGCAATGGCACCGAACAAGGCGACATTGCGGTCGAAGAACCAGGGGTTGGACTGCCCTGTCCACTGCTCAGGCCCACTATGACCGAAATTGGAACTGAAACTGAGAATGCTGCCGATTTCCCCGCTGGTGACGAGTTCCCGCGCAACCCGGTTGGAATCGGCAAACCGCTGGTTGTGTCCGATCATCAGCACTCGCCCGTTTCGCTCCGCCGCCGCCACCATGCGCTCGCAGTCCTCAAGGCTCGTGGCCATGGGCTTTTCACAGAGGACATGCTTTCCCGCGTCCAGTGCCGCAATGGTGATGGAGGCATGGAAGGCGTTGGCGGCGCAGACGCTGACTGCATCTATCTGCGGGTCCGCCAGGATGGATTCGATGGAAGGATACGGCGTGCCCCCGAAAAGGCCGGACATTTCCGCAGCCCGTTCCGGAACCGTATCGTATAGCGCCTTGATGGCGCAGCGCGGATTTTCGTCATATTCCGGCAGGTGACGCAGCTGGGCGATTTTTCCACATCCGATCATTCCTACATTCAGCATGGCGTTATTCCTTTCAGGTCGAATCGCGCACAACCAGTTCGAAGTCGAGAAAAACTTCCCTCCGCAACGCTTTCGTACCATTCATGAGATTCAGCAGCAGCTCCATGGAAGTTGCGCCAAGGTTGTAGCAGGGAATGCGCACTGTGGTGATGTGCGGCTTGAACATGGTGGCATATTCGACATCATCAAACCCGATGATGGCAAGTTCATCCGGAATCCTCACGCCCGAATCTTCCGCGGCCCGCACCGCGCCCAGGGCGAGAATGTCGGAAACGCACAGGACCGCCGTCGGACGGCTTGAAAGCGCAAGCAGGTTGTTCACGGCCTTCAGACCGCCGGAAAAGTGGTATCCTTCGCCCGTATACTGCACGAGTTCCGGGTCGAACGGGAGGCCGGCCCGTTCGAGTTCATCCCGGTACCCCTGGTATCGGCGGTTCGTGGAAAGGTAGGCGTCATTGCTGGTGATCAGGCCGATGCGCTTGTGCCCGAGGCCCGTCAGATACCGGACGGAATGGCGGGCTGCCTTGTAATTATCGATGGAGACATGACACAGGCCGGCGTCGGGAAAGTATTCGGAGCATTGGACAATCGGGTGCTGCTCCGCCAGATGGACCATGTACTTCTCGGTGTTTTCCGTGGCCAGCAGGATGGCACCGTCTGCCCGCTTCCCCTTGAGCATGTCCAGGAAATCCTTTTCCCGCAGCCTGTCTCCCTGCGTGGTGCAGAACATGGCGCTGTATCCATGGTGCCGTGCGGCGTCGGCGATTCCTGTGACGACGTTGGCATAGTAGGGGTTCGTGAAATTCGGACACAGGACCAGGATGACCCGGCTTTCCGAGCGGCGGAAATTCCGAGCCAGGACATTCGGTTCATAATGAAGACGCTCGATGGCTTCCAGCACCCGCTTCTGCGTTTGCGGCGTTACGCGCGGATTCTTGTTGAGCACGCGCGAAATGGTCGCGACTGAGACTTTGGCTTCCCTGGCCACATCGGTAATCGTTGGCATGGTAGGGCCTCCTTGTCTGAAAGTCAAGTCAGAATATGGTTTCCCTTCATATGTCTTTCGTGCGTATGGTTTTGGTGCGTATGTCTTTCGCGCGTATGTTTTCCGGATGAACCGATGATGGTCGTGTAATGGATTACATTGGCGTGTAAATAAAAAAGGAAGACTGAGAGCAGGTTTCATGATGGCCAAAAAGAAGGTTGGCTGGGAGATGGGTTGTACGATAGCATAAGCACAAACGCAGTGGCGACAGGTGGATCCCAAATCAGACAGCGGTGGAAAAATCGGAATGTAATTGATTACATGCAACATGGTAAAGGATCCGATTCTTCCTGTCAAGTGCCGTGGGCATATACTCTGTGCCATGGCAAATGAATGGTTGCATTTCATTGAAAGGCATGGATTTTTTCCAATTCTTCATTCATTTCGAGTTCTTGTTCTTCCAAATCATAATCATCCTGGAGGCCCATCCAGAATTGCGGACTGGTTCCGAAGAATTTAGCTAGTTTCAGTGCCACGATTGCAGAGATGCGGCGACGACCCCGCAGGATCTCGGAAATCGCCGTTTGAGGGATATTTGTATCCTTCGACAAACGATATGCCGTAATGCTCAAGGGCTTCAGGAATTCTTCCTTCAGGATTTCACCCGGGTGAATATTTTTCAATTTCTCATCCATATTGCTTCCCTCAATGGTAATCTGTTATCTCGACACCGGTCGCATCTCCGTCAGACCAGCGGAAACAGATTCGCCACTGATCATTGATGCGGATACTGTATTGTTCCTCCCGATCTCCCTTCAATGATTCAAGACGGTTGGCCGGAGGAACACGGAGATCGGGGAGGATGTGGGCATTGTTGATCATCCTCAGTTTCCTTCGTGCTGTCTCTTGAATGTCAGAAGGGAGTTTTTTTGATCTGATCCCCTTCCATATCATTTCCGTCTGTAGATCCTTGAAGCTTTTGATCATAAGCTTATATTACCATATCGCGATAGTATTGTCAATCAATAGTAATAGGGGCCAGGCATGATGAATATGGAATTGTGTATCTTTGTGTTTCAAAACTGATGAAAATGGGTCATTACACGTTGACTTGGTTCGTGAATGGTCTTCAGTTTTTTCGTTTCTCCCTTATCACGAATCATGTTCGGTTTTCATACACGGTGAACCCTGTACACAATGCGTGAACCCTTGGCACAACTCGTGAACCCATTACGCAGAGCGGCTGTCATGACAGCTGATGAACAATGAAAGAAGGCGTTCACATGTCAGATCTGAAAAAAAGAGTTGTCAATGCTGCGGATAAGGTAGCCGGTGAAACCAAAATAGCAGTCGGCAAGGCGACCGGCGACAAAAACCTGGAATTGAAAGGCAATCTGCAATCCGCCAAGGCGGACATCAAGACGACATTCATGGATGCAAAGGAAGACATCAAGAAAAGCGCCAATCGAAAGGTCAAGCCATAGGATAGGACGTTCCGCAGGAGATCGTGATGCGGAATGGAGAAGCCGGCAGCCCGGCCTGATTATACAAGTTGGCTTCCGTGTAGTTGGTCCAGCCATAACGGACAGCTTCAGGTTTCCTCACGGCATCTGACTTCACCCGCACTGTGTTCCCGGCAATGGTGGCATCAGCAGGAAAAAAGATGCCATCGGGACCGGCCACCGTAAAGCCCTTCAGAACACCCCTGC
>JANYKF010000277.1 GCA_025361665.1 Clostridiaceae bacterium | reverse complement strand
ATGATCGCAGACTCGTACAGCTCCTGGTGCACGCCCGCAATGGAGGCCAGATAGATGATCGAGCCGAATCCCACATTTTTCCATATCATGGAAATATAGATTTCAGCTCGGAAATAATCGGGATTGGCTATGATTTGGATTTTCTCCCCGCCGTTCAAGTCCTGCAGAAGCCTGTTCATGACGCCCCCGGAAGAAGTGAACAGGGTATAGATGATGCTGGCCATGATGACCCAGGAAAGGAAGTAGGGAAGATACATGACCGACTGCAGTGTTTTCTTGTAAACTCCGTTTCGCACTTCATTCAGAAGAAGAGCGAACAGGATGCAGGCGAACGTGCTGATGACGATCTTTGAAACGCTTATGGTTATGGTGTTTCCAAGTACATGAAGGAATTCCGGGTCCCTGAACATCCTCAGGAACCAGTAAAAGCCGTAATTCTTCGCCCACGGGCTTCCGAAAATCCCCCCTTTGAAACTGTAATCCTTGAAGGCGAGGATAAGGCCGTAGATGGGCGCATAAGCAAACAGCAATGTGAATGACGCGGCGGGAACCAGCAGCAGGTATGTGTACCTGTCACGCCAGAGGCGTGCCCTGATGCTCGCATTTTTCGCCGATGCGCTTTTGACTGGTCCGGTGCGGCGGGTCAGGTTCTGTTCCGCCATCTCGTTTTCCCCTTCACACCTTGACAATTGCATGTGTCCGGTTATCAAACAGAGAAGGTTCAGCCAATCCACGCTCATTATATAGCAGGAAAAAAACAAATAAACTACGCTGTTTTGCCATATTGTTTTGTTTTTTACATTGTCCCCATACCTGCCGGCCGCCCCAACAGGCGTTCCGCATTTCCGTGGAATGCCTTCTGCAGGATGTCGAGTGGAACCCTGAGCTGCCTGATGAAGCGTATGTGGTTTTTGATGACGGCCTTTTTGACATCCTCGTCAAAGACGGAGTCTCCCTCCGTCATGTCAGTGATGAAGCTGTCGGTCCCGAACAGCATCCTGTCGGGGTACCGGATGAAAAAATCACGGATGGCGCGGATATCCCCTTCATACATCCGGTCTCCCTCGTTGACCTGGCATCCGATGCTCGTGTCTGAGAACAGGTTGGGGTAACGGTCCAGCAGACCGGCCATGCGATCCCATCCGATGTGAAGCTGATGGGCGGATATAAAGGGAATCCCGGGATATTCCCCCACAACCTTCAAGTAGATTTGGAGCAAATCCTCATTTGTGAAGGCGACACCTTTCTTCCAACCGTCTTTCCAGTAAGTGTTCCTCCCCCCGCCGGTATACGGGCTGTCCGAAAGACGCTGGGTGACATGCCAGAGAACGGGCAGCCCTTTCCTTTCGATTTCCGAAAACACAACCGCCCAATCATCCTGAAGCCATATTTCCGGATCGGCCGCTTCCACCATGATGGGCGCATTGTGCAGCTTCATGCCGCATGCCCCTCTGGCGATGGATTCCCGGAGGAGTTCCACATCAGGGTTCGCATGATGCAGGAAGACCATCAGGTCCAGTGCGCCGCATCTTTTCATCAGTTCGAGATATGGCGCCAGTTCTTCCGGCTTTGCAAGGCGGTCCACTGAAAACACGGCCGGACTCGGCATATCCTCCGGCCTGACCATCATCGGGGAACAAACCGCGCAGCGGGAGATATTGAGCGGCCTGACAAGCTCCAGATGGCTGCGCAGGACTTCATCCGCCTTTTCGAAGGATTGCAGCTGGATATGCCCGTGGATGTCGAAGATGGTGTCTTCCATGGGAATGAAGTGCATTCCCCACCCTTTAGAAAACCCGCCGTCCGATGTTTCGCGCTCGGTCACATCCGGCGAGTGCGGGTATAAGCGCTCCATGTCATCCATTTCGCCCATGAGTTGCCTCCTTCTTCCAGCCGGGGAACCAGGCCGGCGCTCTTTCGATGAAATACGGAAGGGATGTTTCCGGCCCCTCCAGGCCAGGATCCCAGAACTTCTCGTACTTGAGGGAAATCCAGCCGTCAAAGTTTTTACCGCCTACAGCTTCATAGGATTCCCCGAGCGGCACCACGCCCAATCCGGGGAAAACTGCGGCATACCCGTCTTTATCCATTCTCAAGTCCGATATGAACAGCTTTCGCGCCTTTCCCCCCAGTCTGGGAAAAACAGATGCGAAATCTTCGTTCATGACAATGCAGTGGTCCGGTGAATAAGCAAGCGTGAAACGCGGATGATTCAGATCATCCACCAGATCGAGGCACTGAGCGGTGGAGAATTCATGGATGTGGTTCTGAATCACGATATCTATGCCGCAGTTGCGGTCAAGCACGAATCCCAGCGCGCCCGCCAGCTCGCCGGCATGGCTGCGGGCACCGGTCATGGCCCCGTCGATCCGGATGGCCTGCGCCCCCAGCAGGGCGGCGATTTCCATCAGGCGGGCAAGCTGTTCACGAAGAGACGCTTCAAGCAGCCCGGGTGAAAGATCGCCGTCATAAGACAAATAGCAGAGAAGCCCTGCGGCCTCGATGCCATCGGAGGCAAGCACATCCCGGTATTTTTTTATCTCCCGTTCCCCGGTGTCCGGCTTTACCTCGCCTGCCCGGCCGGATACCCTGAGATCCACGCCGTCATAACCGAAACGGCGTGCCAGCGCCGAAACGGCCTGAACATCAAGGCCGGGCGTCGAAAGCGTCGTGAAGCTGATCTTCTGCATTGAGGCCTCCTTTTCCCGCATTGCGGCGACTTCGGAACCAGATGAAAACCGGCAGGCCTGCAAAGCCCGGATAAACTGCAGGCATCGTTTCAGCTGATGCGGGCAGTATCACTTTATCAATCTTTCCAATATTATAGTAGTTTTCATTTTGTTGATTTGTGCGGATATTTGGTGATAACATGGGTTTCAGTGCGGTGAAGGCCGCCATTGCCGGCGGCTGCGACGCCATCATCACGCACGAGGCCACATTCTATTTCCATAGGGACGAGTTGGAAAACATCCGTGCGCTGAAGGCCGTCTCTTTCATGAAAGAGACGGCCTTGCTCAAGAAGAAGCTGCTTGACGACATCGGAGGAACCCGGATTGGAAAAAATCGCGAAGTACGTCAATGAGCATTACGCGGGCATCACGGCAAGCCATTTCCCCCACGCTCCTTATTTCCATGCGGTAGGACAAACGGTGCCCAGGCGATGAGTCGGGATAAGGGCCATGCATGCATGCCGCGCGCCGCACAACGCGCCTGCGCGGTGAACCTGTACGCGGAACAGGTTTACTTGCTCTCCGCACTTCATATTTCATACTCCCTGATTGTCTTGTACATCATGACGATATTTTCCAGGGGGATATCGCCGATCATGTCCTGGTCCGGCGCGGCGATGAACCCGGTCGGGCCCAGCGCCTGAATCGTGCGGATGGTTTCGTCCCTGACCTCTTCGGGCGAGCCGAACGGAAGCGTCTTCTGCGTGCTGATGCCCCCATGGAAGGCGATTCGGCCCTTGAAAAGAGGGCCCAGCACATCCGGCCCCATGTTGGCCGCACTTGCCTGCACGGGATCGAGGATATCGACTCCGCAGCCGATCAGATCCGGTATGATGGGGCTCACGGCTCCGCAGGTATGGAACATGACCTTCAGGCCGAAGCCCTTGGCATGATCGCACAGCCTTTTCATGGGTTTCCGGAAAAACCGGTTGAAGGCGGAGGGGCTGATGAACATGGATGCCTGCGTGCCGAAATCACTTCCGAAATAGAAGACGTCGACGAATTCATGACAGGCTTCAAAGTATGCATCGTTGCATTGGATGAAGAAATCCGCAAGACGCTCCACCAGTTTCTCCACAAAATCCGGATTTTCAATCGTTGAGACAAGAAAGTGTTCTTCTCCCATCATCATCCTGGACACCGTGAACAAGCTGGCCCACATGCCGCCATATACGGCCAGGCCGGTACTGCGCGCCTCCCGGGCTAGCTTTGCGCTTTCCACGATGTTCACATAGTCTTTGTCCGGCCAGTTCACTTTGGAATCGATATCATCCATGTTCTCCGAACCGCCCAGCACAGGCCGGACAACCTTGGAAGAGGACTTCCCGCCATACTGGAGGTACTTGATCCTGTTGCCGTACATATCAGCCGAGAGG